>DHXL01000171.1:5731-6897 GCA_002415335.1 Oxalobacteraceae bacterium UBA5157 | reverse complement strand
GTCAACATTCTGTTGAACCTCAAGGGGGTGGTCTTCAAGCTGCACAATCGCGATGAAGTGACCTTGAGCTTGCGCAAGGATGGAGAAGGTCCTGTCACCGCGGCCGATATCCAGACGCCGCATGATGTGGAAATCATCAACCCTGAGCATGTGATCGTGAACTTGTCCCACGGCGGCAAGATCGATATGCAGATCAAGGTTGAAAATGGCCGCGGTTATGTACCAGGTAACGTGCGCCGCTACGGGGACGAGTCGCCGAAGTCGATTGGCCGTATCGTGCTCGACGCCTCGTTTTCGCCTGTCAAACGCGTGAGCTACATCGTTGAGAGCGCCCGCGTTGAACAGCGCACCGATCTGGACAAGCTGGTTCTCGAGATTGAAACGAATGGAGCAGTGACTGCGGAGGATGCTGTTCGTGCGTCCGCCAAGATTTTGGTCGAGCAACTGGCTGTGTTTGCTCAACTGGAAGGCAATGAGTTGGCCGCATTCGATGCGCCGGTCCAGCGTAGCTCGCAGCAGTTTGATCCTATTTTACTGCGCCCCGTTGATGAACTTGAACTCACGGTGCGATCGGCGAACTGCCTGAAGGCGGAAAACATTTACTACATTGGCGATTTGATCCAGCGCACCGAAAATGAGCTATTGAAGACTCCCAATCTGGGACGTAAATCTCTCAATGAGATCAAGGAAGTGCTGGCCTCTCGCGGCCTGACACTTGGAATGCGACTTGAAAGTTGGCCTCCTGCAGGCCTCGACAAGCGTTAATTGAGTTGGAAATCTCATCCAGGATGAGATAGTGCACGGGCAGTACCTGATACGGCTGCTTCGATATTAAATAAAGGAAGCACGATGCGACACGGACACGGACTACGTAAATTAAACCGCACCAGCGAGCACCGCCTCGCCATGTTGCGCAACATGATGAATTCACTGCTTCAGCATGAAGTCATCAAAACCACGTTGCCTAAGGCCAAGGAATTGCGCCGCGTGGTGGAGCCGATGATCACGCTCAGCAAGCAACCCACGCTGGCCAACAAGCGTTTGGCGTTTGACCGTCTGCGCGATCGTGATATGGTGGTCAAGCTATTTGCTGAACTGGGCCCGCGCTACAACGCTCGTCCTGGTGGCTACACTCGCATTCTCAAGATGGGTTTCCGCGTTGGCGA
>DHXL01000171.1:0-5652 GCA_002415335.1 Oxalobacteraceae bacterium UBA5157 | reverse complement strand
CATGTGGGCGTTCTGCTTTTGTGCCCACGCTGTGCCCATTTTGTGCCCAGTCTGTGCCCACTAAATTTCGCTATTCTTCATAGTGACCATTGGGTCAATCGTCAATTGACCCAATTCCCGGCAGTTGAGGCCACATAAACCAGCTGGAAGCTAGACTGGGAGCCAGTTTCACCGAATTTGCATGAGTCACCAACCGGGTGAAGCAAAAAGGTTCCGAACAGTTGCTCTGACACAGGCCTTGGATTCCATGGTAGTGGATACATCTGCCGGGCGAATCGACGTTCGGTGGGACCACACGGTCAGCCCATCACCCACTGCACAACTCACTTTCTTTGCCGAGTTTCTGGCGAAACCGGCCTGTACGAATCTTGGCTAAGCAGCTACCACCCCCTGAGCTAGAGCGGCCCCATCCGCCAGTCAGACGCGATGTACTGGTTACATCGCTGCTCTTGTCGATACTGGCCGGCCACAAACGCCACGCCTAGCACTACGCATGAGTGCTGAGCAAAGCCAAGCTTGGCATGTGCTCAAAATTGTTGAGCAGCGTCAACAGCACAGGTCCGTCAGCGGATCATCCCGACAACCGTGGAGGTGCCCCGATCTCGCCATACTCCGAGCCGCTCTCGATCCAGGCGAGCAGGGCGCCGGGAAGGTCGTCGACGCCTCCTCGCCGGGTCGAGCACTCCCATACCACCAAAACGCGCCAGCCTAGCATGGCAAGCATCGCGATAGCGTCGGTGTCGCGCTCCAAGTTGCGACCAAGCTTGGCCTTCCAGAATTCTGGACGCGTGGACGGAGTGGCGGCCAGGCGGCACCCCTCGTGGACATGCCAGAAGCAACCGTGGACGAAGATCGCCACCTTGTGCCCAGGGAGGACGATGTCAGGCGCGCCAGGCAGCTCGCGGCGATAAAGACGGTAGCGGATACCTGAGGCGGTGAGGGCAGCCCGAACCAGAATTTCTGGCTTCGTGTTCTTGCCCTTGATGCCGGACATCATCCGGCTCCTGACGGCGGGCGTTACGACGTCCATCGGGAAACCTACACGGTGGCCTTCAATTCGGGGATGCCAGGGGCCGCTTCGGAATAGCTAGCGCCCAGCACCGCTTCGCGGCACTCCGGCTTTTTGGCCCATTCCGAGATCATGCGCCCGCCAGCCGTCCTGTGGAGAACGTCGTTCACCTCCTTTGCCCACGTCGCCACCTGAGCGAGCAACTCAGGTGACGCGGCCTGCTTTGTCCAAATCCGATCCAGATCGATCTTGTGGCCGATCTTTTGGGAAACCAACGACATGGTGTAGGCCGTCACGTTGGCCTGGAAGGCTTGAAACATCGGCCGAAGAAGCTTCTGGGCGTCCCGATACAGCTTCGCCTTCGCAATCATCCCTTTGTAGTCGGCAGTCGTTGGAAGCTTCGGCTCGCTCCCATCGGTCGAAGTGATCATCGACATGAAGCGGTCAAAGTTCTTCTGCGATCCTAAGCTCACGATGTCCGGCTTCTGATCCCAAGCCGTGACGTATTTCGCCAGATCGGTCTTGGTCACTCGGCGCGTGGCCGGAATCGCATCCTTCAATTGCCTAAGCTTCGCCGGCGTGGAGCCTTCCCGAGAAAGAAGAGTGTTGTAGCTGCCGGCCGCGCGTTCGTAGAACCATCGCCCCACGCCGTCCGGACAGTAGACGCTCAGCGACAGCTTCTCGATCTCCACGTGGAAGGGCTTGTTCGCGGACAGGTCCGACTGCTTCACAGTGTTCTGCGTGTTGGCGAAGCGGGAGATGTCCGAGATCAGCGCCTCCTCTTTGACCGGGTCGGGCTCCCGCATGATGATGATTTTGGCTGGGACCCGCACTCGCGAAAGGTCGGTGTCGGGATACCGACGCTTCGCGAAATAGATCGATGCGGTGGTCTGGCCGCCGTTCACGATTTGCAAGCCTTTGAGCCACGCGATGCCGGTCGAGCCGTCGCCGGGCTCTCCAAAACGCATTTCGTCGGCGACGATCACGATGCCATTGTTGTAGGCCATGAATCGGCCAGGGGCCGTCCGCAATGTCCCCTGAATGCCGGCATTCACGCCCTTGCCTTTCACGCTCAGGAACGAGCGGACGTTCGCTTCCAACAGCCTGGCGCCGAACTTCTCGTAGAGCAACCGCAAGGCTTCGCCTGGGATAGCGGTGAGGGCGTAGTCGTAGTCGCCTTCCTCGCCCGGCACGTAGACGCAGGGGAGGGGCTTGCCCGATGTCTCCACGAAATTGACCACCAGCTCGTCGCGCGGTTTGCCCTCCGACAGGTGCCTATGCAGACGCTCGATGTCCATGACCTCGAGGCGGATGGCTTTGCCGCCGACGTCCCGCGTTTTGAAGTTCTTGGACTTGGCGACTTGGTCGGTGAGGACGAACACGCGGACCTGCTCGATGCCATCGTAGATCTCTTGCAGGGTCTCCGCGAGAGAGCGCACGTCGTCGGACGGGTCTAGCTTCGGCGCCAATTTGCCTTCTGCGCACAGTTGGAGAAAGCGCAGGCACTGCTCCACCGCCGTCTTCGTGTCGGCGTCTGCCACCGGCGTGAGGACATCCACGCCCTCGTAAAGACTCACAAACAGGTCCAACTGATCGGCGTCTTCGGACATCGCATACCCGCTCAGCCGCAAGATCGCGTTGCCGATCTTGCTTCTGTATGGGCACAGGACAGGCTCGAATGTCATGCCGATGTCCGACATGTGCTGCATGACGATTTCCGAGAACGCGAGGTCCGGAATGGACGTCGAGCCGGTTAGTTGGGATTTGACTTCCGCTTGCGTCTCGCGCAGGAATTCGATCAGCTCCATTCAAATAGCTCCCAATTTCATCAATGCTGCCGCGACGTCCCAATTGGGGCCCGCGGCTTTGTCCAAGTCGATATCGTAGATCGCTCGCATGATGCCCTGAGGCACCGTCGCGTGCACGAGTCGGGGGAAGGCTGGGGTAACTTCGATCAATCGAATTCCCGCCGCCTCGAAACGGCGCGCGTATCGATCCGCATGGGCGTCAAAGTAGCCGGCCGCTATGAGACGCTCCGACAGAAGTCTAGTGGCTTCTGGGTCCAGAGCGACTTTGGCGCGCATCGACGCAACCAAGTCTGGCAAATTGGCCCCGTTGGCGATCTGGCGGAGTTTGGCTCCGGCGACGAACAAGGGCTGCCTGACGGAATCGTCCAGTTGCTCCAAGGAGCCGATCCGAGCGGCGAAGCCAACGGAGGAGACCGTGGCCTTGACTTCGACGGCGCCCGTGCCAAGTTCGAAGTCCTGCACCGCGTCCAGCGGTCCGACCCAGGCCTCGACCGCGGCGCTGGACGCCACCCCGGCGTCGATGACAGCGGCGAGGATCGTCAACTCGCCGATCAAGCCGATTTCCGCTTCCGGGCTAAGAGCTTGCGCGCCTTTGCGCATGAATTCCTGCCACGCTTTGACGCGTCCCAGAAATACCCGCAAAAGCCGATGCTGGTCCGCGCCTTCGAGCACCGCCGCATCGAGCGCTCCGGCCACGTCGCAGGCCATCGCGGAAAAAAGCTCTGGACTGCCTGTCGCCTTCCGGGTGAGAGCAAGCCAGGTAGTCCCATCCCCGTATGGATCCGCTCTTTCGACCGCGAAGCCCTGCCCATCGGGCAGCTTTTCGGCACCGGGCAACGAAGCGGTGGGGAACGACACAAGCAGCGCTTCTTCGTTCCCAGGGAAACGTCGGCCCGCGTGTATCGCGATGGGACCCGCAGGATCGACCGCGATGCTCCGCCACCCCGTCCCATGGGAGGACCCTGAGAGCGAACTCCACGCCAAATCGAAGGCTTTACTCTGACGGGCCATATTCTTGTTCCCAGTAGCGGAGGTCCACCTTGTATTCGACCTTGATTCCCGTTTCGCTCGTGGGGAAACCCATCGCAAAGGCGACGATGGGGAGATCCCAGCCCTGCACGATCGGCTTCCCGTCGTTCAAAGGCGAGAGCGGATAAAGCAACAGAATTCCTCTGTCGAGCTGGCCGCCTTTTGCTTCGCCACGCGCCTCTCTGATCTTTCGACCACTAGCAGCTTGTCGGGCTTGAGAATCTAAAAAATCGGTCAAATTCCAATTTGCTTAAAAAATAGGCAAATTGAGTTGGATTTTGATTGTTTTGAGGCTTTTCCGTCGCAATTTCCCTCATTTATCCAACTTTCGGACGCAATACGGCCATGCGTTTGACATTCCACGCCAGGCAAACCAGGTTCCACTCGCCGGTGACCTTCTTCAAACCACGCAGCGAGAACTGGCGAAACCCCAGCACTGACTTGATGATTCCAAAGACCGGCTCAACCGTCTGCTTGCGCACAGCGTAAGCTGCCTTGCCTGCGAACGTGTTCAATTGGTACAACATGGTTTGCAGCAGCGTTGCACCCTCTGGCAGTGGGGCTGGCTCCGTAAAACGCTCACGCCAGTGGGGATGGTGATCTTCACGGGCCACGGCAATCAGCGGTGTGATCCTGGCTTCTTCACAGGCCAGAATGTTCTTCTCGCTGCAGTAGCCCGTATCCGCAATCAAGGTCTGCACGGTGCCGAGTTTTCTCACTTGCTCGGCGAGCGTCCCCAGCATGGGTTTGATTTGTTGCTTGTCATTGGGCGCCTGCGTCAGACCGGTGGCCACCACCAGCATCGTTTGTGCGTCCACTGCTGCCTGAGCGTTGTAGCACTGCTCAAAGCCACCACCATGAGTTGGCATGATGCGCGAGTCCTCGTCCGTGAGGTTGATCTGGTCAGTGTCGCGGGCACCGGGCTCGGGCGCTTTGGGGAGCTTGCCCCCAGGCTTCTTGCCGGTCTCTTTTTCCTTGGCCTCACGGCGTGCCATCTTTTCGTCAAAGGCTGCCTTCTCCCGGGCATACCGCTCAGCAGCACGAGCCGCTATTTTTAGCTTGGCTGCAGCCATCGCGGCCAGGCGGTCTTCACGCAATTGGAGCTCTTTGGGCAGCTTCAATCCATCGGGGATGTTGGCCGTGTCGGCTTGTTCGGCCAAAGCCAGCAGCTCTTGAACTTCGCGCTTGAGGTGCTCTTCCAGTTTGACGATGTGGCCATGTGAGAGTGCACTGTGGCGAGAGGCATCAGCGTGAATCTTTGTGCCATCAAGGCACACGGTGCCGAGCTTGAGCAGTTTCATCTCAGTTGCCATTTCCAGGACTTGCACAAACAGGCCTGCAAGCTCGTCGATGAAGCGCCGGCGAAAAGTGGCCAGGGTGTCGTGATCGGGGTGGCTGCCAGCGGCAATGTAGCGAAAGGCAACTGAGTCATAGGTAGCCGTCTCCAGCCTGCGGCTGGAGAACACGCCGGTGGCGTAGCCATACACAATGATGGCCAGCAGGGTGGCCGGGTGATAGGCTTTGGAGCCGCGACCGGCGTATTTGCGGGTGAGATTGGAGAGGTCGAGTTGGTCAATCACCTCCACGACGAAGCGCGCCAAGTGGTCCTGCGTGAGCCAGTCATCCACTGAAGGTGGCAGCAGGTAGTCGGTTTTACGGTCTGCAAGTACGAAGTGGGACATGGTCAAAATTGCTTATTGGGACAAGGCTCAATTTTAACATTTCTGCTATTGTTTTTGTAGCAAAAATGAAGAGAATTTGAGGGGGAAAGCCCGACAAGCTGCTAGCAACAGTGTCATGAAATTG
>DHXL01000425.1 GCA_002415335.1 Oxalobacteraceae bacterium UBA5157 | reverse complement strand
CGCATTGCTTCCGACCAGCATGCCGACGTGCTGTATCGCCACGCCGACATCGCCTTGATAGGCCAGCAGTTTCTTCTGCGAACTGGCTGCGGCCTGGTGGAATGGAATGATGGATTGCGGCGGAATCAGGCTACTGCGCGGATCGAACGCACTGAGCAATGGAACGGTCAAATCGTGCGGCCCGACCAGCTTGCCGTGGACGCGCAAACGCCCTTGCATCAGGCGGTCCTCGCGGTACAGGAGCTCGACCACTTCGGCGAACAGTTTTTCCGGCAGCGTAAATTCATCGAGCATCCAGCGCTGCACCCGGAGGTGGGTGGCCAGCGCCCGGTAATCCGCGGCGCAGGCAAGCAGATCGATGCCGCATTGCCACTGGAATTCGCCGCCTGTGGCGATGCCGCTAGCCAAGTTCAGAAACGAGCCCGGCACCTGGCCGAACATCCGTGCAATCATCGTCGTATCCGGCGCGGCGCCGATGAGCGGCGCGAAATCTCCCGCCGCTGCGGCGAACTGCAACGGCGCCGCCAGCAATACAAGACTGCGTACGCGTTGCGGATGCAGGCATGAAAAGATCGCCGCCAGCGTGCCTCCTAGTAAATGCGCAACAAGGATCACGCGTTCTTGTCCAGCCTCGGATGCGATCGCGTCGAGGCAGCCCGACAGAAGGCGATCGGCATAATCATCCAGCCCGAAATCCTGCTCGGGTCCTGCGAGCGGCATCCATTCCGCAAGATAGACCCGCATGCCTCGTTGCAGGCAGCGCCGCACCACGCTGACATGCTGCACCAGGTCTCAGATATAGGCACGCTTGATCGGCGCCGGGATCAGCAATGCCGCCAGTCCGTCCTGCGCCGAAGTGCCGTAGGCGCGCACCCTCAAACCCGGTTGTTTATGCAAAATGCGAAACGGTGTTTGCGCCGGCCCGAGTCCGGCGCGGTCGAGCAACAGGCCCTGCAAGCGCCGGATCCGGTCCATCTGTTCGAAAGGCCATGCAGCCGCACGCCCGGCTATCCCGGCCGGATCGAATTTCGCCGTTTGCGGATCGGCAGTTCCGCGCGACCTTGCCTGCTCCATGTTCGCCATTCTATCGACTCGCAGAATGAACTACAGGATAGAAGACCGGGCGCCAGAGAAATTGATCCATCACAAAGACCGTCACCGCGTCGCGGTTTTTTTTCGGAGGCCTCGGATCCCTTGACAGTCTTCAAGATTACAGCAAGCGCTTTGCGCATTCGCAAGCCGGCGCCGCATCGATCTGCTAACGTGAAGCGTTGAAGCGATGGTTATCCTGGAGGCATGATGTATCAAAAAATTCTCATCCCAACGGATGGCTCTCCGATGTCGACGGCGGCTGCCCAGGCAGGCGTTGCATTCGCCAAAAAAATCGGCGCGCAGGTTGTCGGACTCTTCGTCGCTCCCGAATACCAGTACCCGATTTACGTCGATATGATTCCTCCCAATTTTCCGACCGAGGAAGAGCACAAGGACTCGCTGCGCAAGGCGGGAGACAACTATCTCGGCGAGATCAGGAAATCGGCCGAAGAGGCGGGTCTTGCATTTTCGGGCAGCACCGTGTTTTCCGATGCAACCGCCAAGGAAATCATCAAGGCGGCGGAACAGAACGGCTGCGATCTGATTTTCATGGGGTCGCACGGAAGGAGCGGATGGGGCCAGTTATTACTGGGCAGCGTCACGACAAAGGTGTTGTCAACCTGCAAAACCCCGGTGCTCGTCTATCGAACGCAGGAGCAGCCCGCCAAAACCTGAAATCCTCACTATCGTGAATATTCCAGAGACCTTTGAGAACCGGGCCGAAGCAGCGGAAATGCTGGCTCATTCCTTGCGTGAATACAAGGGACGCAATCCATTGATACTGGCGATTCCACGGGGCGCAGTGCCGATGGGAAAAGTCATCGCCGATTCGCTGGACGGAGAGCTCGATATCGTATTGGTGCACAAACTCAGCGCACCGTTCAACCCGGAACTCGCAGTCGGCGCAATTGACGAGACCGGCTGGGCTTACATTGCTCCGTATGCACTCGAGTGCGGTGCAAGCGGCAGCTATCTGCAGCAGGAAAAATCGCGGCAACTGCAGGTGCTCAGGAAGCGCCGCGCGCAGTACACGCCATTCAAGCCGCCGATCGATGCCAACGGTCGGATCAGCATTGTCGTCGATGACGGCCTGGCGACCGGCGCGACCATGATTGCCGCATTGCATGCCACCCGCGCCAGGAAGCCGGCTGAACTGGTGTGCGCGGTCCCCGTGGCGGCGCCGGACAGCATCGAACAGATCCGGCCGCTGGCCGACAAGATCGTGTGCCTCTCTACGCCTGCCTACTTCGGGGCGGTCGGAAACTTCTATCGGTCCTTCCCGCAGGTCGATGATGACGAGGTCATCGGAATCCTGTCCCGGTATCGCAAAGGCGCACAACCCGGCATCCCGCCTTGAGCGGCAAATCGATTCACGCTTCGTCTGCCCGTCAGATTCCCGATCAGAATATGCCCGTCATGGAGCAAGCTTGAAATCATGACATCGACGTTGCCACCCGTTGCTGACGTGACGCTTGAGTCCAAGGTGGCATTTCTGCGGCAGCCGACCAGTTTTCCGGAACGCGTGTATCGCGTGGAGGCGATCGAGACCCATATGTCCTGGGTCTTCCTGACCGATGGCCATGCGTATAAGCTGAAGAAGCCGGTGTGCCGGGATCTGCTCAACTTCAGCAGCATCACGGACCGGCGTTACTACTGCGAGGAAGAGGTAAGGCTGAACCGGCGCCTTGCCCCCGACGTCTACCTCGGCATCGTGGCGCTCACGCTCGATTCGCCGGGCCACCTGCAATTGGACGGGGCCGGCCCGGCCATCGATTGGCTGGTGAAGATGCGGCGGCTGCCGACCCAGCATATGCTCGACTATGCGATCCAGCATGGAACGGCAACAGAAGCGGATATCTCCCGTGTCGCGGAACGGCTCGCCGGGTTCTACCGTTCCTGTCCCCCTGCACTGACCGACGCCGCCGCCTACCGCAGCAAATTGCTGCACCAGATCGATCGTTATCTGGAAGAGTTAAGCCGGCCCGCCTATCAACTTCCGGCCCTGCAGATAAGCGGAATTTGCCTTGGCCAGCGCGTATGTCTGCAAAAAATGGCTGGCCTGCTGGACCACCGGGCCCGGTCTGGAAGAATCGTGGAAGGGCATGGCGACCTGCGGCCGGAACACATCTGTCTTCAGCCGACACTCGCGATCATCGACTGCCTCGAATTCTCACGCGAGTTGAGGATCACCGATACGATCGATGAACTTGCTTTTCTCGCGCTGGAATGCGAACGGCTGGGCGCCGCCGCCCTGGGAGCCTTCCTGTTGCGCGCCTACGCCAGGATTTCGGGCGACAGTCCGGATGCGGCGCTCATCCACTTCTATCAGAGCTACCGCGCCAGCCTGCGCGCCACCATCGCCATCCAGCATCTGAACGAAGAAAAATTCCGCTATTCGCCGCAGTGGCCAGACCGCGCCAGGGAATACCTGCAATTGGCCGAGAGGCATGCGCTGTATTGCCAATGAGTTCGCATCACGAATCCGCCAATTCTGTCACCGAGCCGCCGGTATGGAGGCGATCGATTGCATCGGCCACCAATGCCGCCGTGCTCAACACCGCGACTTTCTCCTTCACTGCGCTCGCTTCCAGCCTGAACGGCGCCACCGTGTCGGTAATGACGATGCGTTCCAGCGCGCGCTCGGCCAGGATGACATTCGCGTCGCCCATGAACAGGCCATGCGTTGCCGCCGCGAATACGCTGGTCGCGCCCAGTTCGCGGCACGCACGCGCGGTGCGGGCCAGCGTGGTCCCGGTGCTGATCAGGTCGTCGATGATGATCGCGATTTTCCCCTTCACGTCACCGACCAGCATGTCGCCGCTGACGACCCCGCCGCTGCGGTATTTTTCCGCAAAGGCCGCACCGACCGGTTTGCCCAGCGCGTCACCCAGCAGTTGCCTGAAGCGCTCTGCACGCTTGATCCCGCCTGCATCGGGCGACACCACCACGGCCTCGCCGTCTTTCAGCAAGGGGACGAAATACTTTACGAACAGCTTGTTGGCTTCCAGATGCTCGGTGCCGCAGCGAAAAGCGTTCTGATACGCAGCCAGATTATGTACATCCAGCGTCACGACGGAATCGGTGCCCACTGCCTCAAACAGAGCCGCCACATAGCGTGTGGTGACCGGATCGCGCGGCTTCGTCTTGCGGTCCTTGCGCGCATAGGCCAGGTACGGAGCAATCGCCGTGACACGCGCGGCGGCGGCGTCTTTCAGCGCGCCGATAAAAAAAAGCAACCGACACAGCTTGTCGTTGCCGCTCTGCTGCCGATCGGCGTACAGCGACTGGATGACGAACACATCCTTGCCGCGAACGCTTGTCAGGGGCCGCGCCTTATGCTCGCCATCCTCGAATTCGCGTTCCTCGTGCGCAGCGGGTGCAATATCGAGGCGCTGCGCCACCTGTTCGCCGAAGGCCCGGCTGCTGTTCAACACAAAGAGTTTCAGATCGTCGTCCATCATGGGCAGAAGAAGTCATTTTCCCGGTCGCTGGTTTTCTTGCTGGTTATTCGATGACCCATTTTGATGTCTTCAACGGCGACGCGGACGGCCTGTGCGCATTGCACCAGTTGCGTCTTGCCACACCGCTCGGCGCCACCCTCATCACCGGTGTCAAGCGCGACATCGCATTGCTTGGTCGCGTGCCGGCTGTCGCCGGTGATGCGATCACGGCTCTGGATGTTTCGCTCGATGTGAACCGCGCTGCGCTTCTCGCGTTGCTGGAGCGCGGCGTGTCCGTCACCTACTTTGATCATCACGGCTCTGGGCAAGTTCCGCAACACGCAAGATTGCATGCATTCATCGATACCGCACCGAACGTTTGCACAGGAATGCTTGTCGATCGTCATCTTGGCGGCGTGCATCGTGTGTGGGCGATCGTGGCGGCTTTTGGCGATAACCTTGCACGCGCCGCAGAGAAGCTGGCGCAATCTCTGGCGCTTGAGCCGGGACAGCTCACCGCGTTGCAGCAGCTAGGCGAATGTCTGAACTACAACGACTATGGCGACAGCGAGGCCGATCTCATCGTCCACCCGGCCATTCTCTATCGCATCCTGCATCGGCATGCCGATCCTTTCAGCTTTATCCGCGAAGAACCGCTCTTCCAGACAATCCGCGACGCGCGCGACCACGACCTGGAAATGGCAGGCCGGATTCGACCGCGGGCGCCGCTCGCCGAAGGGAGAATCGCCATCCTTCCTGACGCGGCATGGAGCCGCCGGGTGCGCGGCGAATACGGTAATTCCCTCGCGAACCTTTACCCCGAACAGGCGCACGCGGTACTCACGCCCAATGCACACGGCGGCTACACCGCCAGCGTGCGTGCGCCGCTCGCGACCCTATGCGGCGCGGACCGGCTGTGCCGGCTGTTTCCGAGCGGCGGCGGACGCGCGGCGGCGGCCGGGATCAACCATCTTGCGCCGGAACGGCTGAGCGCATTCGTGCAGGCGTTTGAGCAAGCTTTTCGCACGAATTAGCGTGCAGGCCGGTTCCCGCCGGCGCGTTAGAAAGCCATTCGATCCGCGTCTGGCAAATCAATAAAAGTATGCCGTCAATTTGATTAATCTCAATCTGCGCCGCTGCGCCGGGCGCACACTGGAAAAATATCCAGGTCCCGATGCATGGAGGGAAGCATGAGAGAGAAGATGGACATCGGCGAAATCTGCAATCGCACGGTAGTTTTCGCGCACAGGAACATGAGCGTAAGCGAAGCGGCCCGGCTGATGCGCGAGCAACATGTCGGCAGCCTCGTCGTCATCGAAGAAACCGGGAACGGACGCGTGGTTGTCGGCATGTTGACGGACCGCGACATTGCGATTGCCGTCGTGGCGCGCGATTTCAACGCGCAGACCATGCGGGTCGCAGACGTGATGAGTCAAGATCTCGTTACCGCACGTACTGAAGACTCGCTGAACGAGATACTGAGCCTGATGCGCCGCCACGGTGTGCGCCGTGTCCCGGTCACTACCGCCGAAGGCGTATTGATCGGCATCGTGACATTGGACGACCTGCTGGAAATCGTTGCCGAACAGCTGCGTGGGGTGGTGCAGGCAATCGAAAGCGAAAGCAGGCGCGAAGCGCGGGTAGTCGGCTGATTCGAACCGATCGAGCGCTTGTCCAAGCGCAGGAGAAAGTCAGATGAGTACGCAATTCGACCATGTTTCCATCGTCAAGAAAGCCAATCTCTATTTTGACGGAAAGTGCATGTCGCACACCGTTCTTTTCCCGGATGGAACGAGGAAGACGGTTGGCGTCATCCTTCCATCGTCAGTCACCTTCTCCACCGACTCACCGGAGATCATGGAAATCGTCGACGGGAAGTGCCGCGTGCGCGTCGGTGAAGAAGACGCCTGGAAGAACTATGAGGGAGGCCAGCGCTTTCATGTGCCAGGCGCGTCCCGCTTCGACCTTGAAGCACTGGAGCCGGTACACTATGTCTGTCATTTCGTCAGCAATTGATTCGACGATGCAACGTCCGATTGCCCTTCGGACACACAGACAGGATTACCCATGACTTCACCAACAGAGAAAAACCCTTCGTCTTCCGCAACGCCTCATCAAGGATTCGACCTGGAGCGGATCAACCGTCTGGTCGCCGACCTGGAGCAGGAATTGGCGAACGCGCCCGACGATATCCCCAAGCTGCAGGATCTGAGAGAGGAAATCGAAACCCTCAAGAACGTACTGAAGTCACCGAAAACCAAGGAAGGGTGGATTGCCGAAGGACTGCATGATATCCGTGCGGCACTTCAAGATGCTGCGGCAAGGGTCGAAGGTGAAGTATTGAAGGATAGCCCGTTCATTGCCGAGATCGGCCGGATCTTGGGCATGGTCTAGCCGACGTGGCGCGCGCCGATGCGCGCCCGCACGCGCTTCAGGATAGTCGGAAGGGGCTTTGCCGCAGATGCCGACATGGCGGCCGTTGCGCCGCCCTCCTTCGACGGTCAGGCGGATCATCTCCTTGACGCCGGCATCGCGCTCATCGAAGTCGAAGGCGACGATGTCGGAATCGGCAGCTCGTCCGCCCTTTCCGGGTGGAGAATTCTCTGGTGCATGGCCTCGACCAGATCGGTCAATCCTTCGGTTGCGTCCACCGCCAGTCGCCGCAACCCATGAAGGTCGGACGCTTGAAGATGAGTCCTCTTGCTCATAGTGAGCGACGATCACCGCCAACCCGGATCACACGGCCGATCCCGGTGCTTTTTTCTCGGCTGAGCCAGCGGCAGCTTTCACCGGCGGCCTGCTCGGGGCCGCTTTAAGAGGCTCTTTCGCAGCGGGCTTTGCGGCTCGTCTTTTTGCCTGAGCTGCGGCCGCCTCGGTGACTGGCTGCCTTTTCGCGGACACCCTGCCCGGCAACACTTCCACCACAGTGCGCAGTTCTTCGATCTGCTGCGTCAGTCGCTGGATGTCCTCATGGGTCGGCACGCCTCAGTGTTGGCTATCCTGACCAAAGAGCACAGCGTCGAGTGCTGAAAATGCCAATTCCAAGGCGCACTAACGTACTTTAATTCTCCTTTCGTCAAACGCCCCCTTTTTGAATAGCCGAATCATGATCGAGCGAGAGCCCTTG
>DHXL01000016.1 GCA_002415335.1 Oxalobacteraceae bacterium UBA5157 | reverse complement strand
CTGATGCCGCGTTGCGTTGCCTATGCCGATGGACGGGTGCACGAATTGCCGTTCCGCAAGCCGAAAAAAGCCGTGCCTGAAAGACAAACGGCCATGCTGGTGATCACCGACGGCAGTCAGGTCCTGCTGCAACAGCGCCCCGACAGCGGGATTTGGGGCGGCTTGCTGTCGTTGCCCGAACTCGATGGGCCGACCGATCCGGGCGACCGGACGGACTTCGATGGCAGGATGTCACGCGCCATCGCGCCGTTCGGCGTGCCGGCATCGTACGAACGCATGACGCCGTTTGCACATGTCTTCACGCACTTCAAATTGCATATTGCGCCCTACCGCGTGCACTTGGCGCGCCGCCTCGACATGGCAGCCCAGGGCAACCACATCTGGTACGGCGCGGATAAATTGTCCGATGCGCCGCTGCCGGCGCCGGTCAGGAAACTCTTGCTGGCGGTTTTCAGTCGCGTGGCGGAACCCGGGCCGCAAGAATCATGAACGCGTTGACGCGCAAGCCTGGAGCGCCGACGCGCGTCCGGCGTTGAAGGGTGCCGGATCGTCCCGCTCACCCGGCCAGGAAATTCCACCGGCACGCGACTTCAGAGAATCTTGTGCTGCTGCAGGTATTTGTCGACCACGCTTAGGCGGCTGCCCGCATCTTCCAACTCCAGCAGTTTCTGGCGCGCCTTGAGCGGTATCGGCAGGATCTCGCACCATCGGTTGGCGACCCAGCCGGCATCGTCCAATTGTGGCGGCGTAGCGAACGGACTCACGAATGCGACCCCCTGTTCCGCCTCGCCCCTGGAATTGATGTCGTCGATGACCAGCTTGAGCGCCTTGGCGCAACGGACGTGCATCGCGCTCACCGGAACGGCTTTGTCCGCCGCGATCATGGCGACGCGCGCTTCCAGCCTGTGATCCGGCAACTCGCGCGTTTGCAGGATGCGAAAGCGCTGGCTGCCCTCGGTATGCAATATCAACAGGCCGAGTTTCTCCATGTCCCAGCGCGAAATGCTGGCGAGGCAGCCGACCGCTTCCGGTTCGGCCGCCGGTCCCACTTCGCGACCGGATTTGATCAGTACGATGCCGAACCGGACTTCGCGTCTCATGCAATCGCGTACCATGTCGACATAGCGCGTTTCGAACACTTTCAGTGGCAGGACTCCGCCGGGAAACAACACGGTATTAAGCGGGAACAGCGGAATCCATGTGCTATTTGTTTGCATGGCAAGCGCGCATCGCGTGAGGAGGGACGACTGGCGTGCAGTCAGTTGAGTTCGCGGTGTCGCAGCACGACGCGCTCGGACGCCCGGAAATACGCGGCCAGCCGCTCGGTCATGTAGACCGAGCGATGCTGCCCGCCGGTACACCCGATGGCGACGGTCAAGTAACTGCGGTTATCACTCTTGAAGGCCGGCAGCCATTTTTCGATGAAGCTGCGGATATCGGCCAGCAGCTCGGCGGCCTCGGGTTGCGCATCGAGAAAGGCGGCGACCGGCGCATCCCTGCCGGTCAGCGGGCGCAAGGCGATGTCATAGTGCGGATTCGGCAATACCCGCACATCGAATACCAGATCCGCATCGAGCGGCACGCCGAACTTGAACGCGAATGACTCGAACAAGAGTGTCAGCGGCGTGCGCTCGGATTCGACCAGTTCCTTGATCCACGCGCGCAGCTTGTTGGCGGACAGGCCGGAGGTATCGATCATGTCGCCCAAGCCTTCGATGGCCACCAGCATTTCCCTTTCGCGGGTAATGCACTCCATCAGCGTCGGTCTATCGGCGGGGCTTTGGCCCGCCTGCAGTCGATGCGACAGCGGGTGGCTACGGCGCGTCTCGGAGAAACGGGCGATCAGCGATTCGGTCTTGGCGGTCAGGAACAGCACCTTTACGTCATGGCCATCGCGCTTGAGGCGCTTGATGTCGGCCGGCAGGCCAGCCAGCGAATCGGCGCTGCGGGCATCCATCGCGACCGCCAGCGATTGCGCACCCTCTTGCAGTCGGGTCTCGACCAGAGCCGGCAGCAAGCTCGGTGGCAAATTATCGACGCAAAAATATCCCGCATCTTCGAGTGCGTTTAGCCCGACCGATTTACCCGAGCCGGAAATGCCGGTGATAACGATAATGCGCATAGGCAATGATCATACCGGAAGCGCCGGCAAAGTTGTTAGCGATCCGAATCGTTAGACAGATCGGCGCCGCGCCCTATTCGCCGCCCATCGCCTGCTGTTGCCGCTCCATGAATTCTTTGAGCGTATCGATCCCGCGTAGTTGCAGGATCGTGTTGCGCACCGCCGCTTCCAGCAACACCGCAAGGTTGCGACCGGCTTCGACCGGGATCACGACTTTGCGTATCGGCAGCCCAAGTACGTCTTCGGTTTGCGAATGCAGCGGCAGGCGTTCGTAGTTCTCTTCCAGCGTGCTGCGGCGCACCAGGTGCACGATCAGTTTCAGGCGCATCTTGCGGCGCACGGCGGTCTCGCCGAAGATGGTCTTGATATCGAGCAAGCCGAGGCCGCGCACTTCCAGCAGGTTCTGCAGCAGCGCGGGGCAGCGGCCTTCAATCATGTGCGGCGCGATGCGCGCGAATTCAACCGCGTCGTCGGCGACCAGGCCGTGATTGCGGGAAATCAATTCCAGTCCGAGCTCGCTCTTGCCCAAGCCGGACTCGCCGGTAATCAGCACGCCGACGCCGAGTACATCCATGAAGACGCCGTGCATCGTGATGCGCTGCGCGAGTTTCTTGGACAAGTACACGCGCAGGTAGTCGATCACTTGCGCGGCCGGCAGCGGCGTGGAAAACAAAGGGATATTTTTTTCGTCGCAGATGGACAGAATGTAAGGCGGCGTTTCCAGTCCCTGCGCGATGATGAAGGCGGGCGGGTCGCCGGCGACCAACTCTTCGGTGTGATTCACGCGCGAGGTGGGGGACAGCCGTTTGTAATACTGCGTTTCCTGATGTCCGAAGATCTGGATGCGGCCGGGATGGATCAGGTTCAGGTGACCGACTTGATCGGCGGCCGACGTGGCGTCGCCGGAAATCAACCGTTCGCCGCCGGGAAAGCCGGCGAACCAGCCCAGTTGCAGCGACTCCCGGTTGTCGTCGTAGAGCTGCTGGATCGTCAGCGGTGTCGATAAAGGCATGATTGTGATGGTCCCGGCAACAGGGTTGGCGACAAAAGCGGCGACAAAAACCGCGACTACGAAATGCTTTGCATGCTGGATTGCCAAGTGATTATGCGCGCGTGGACCGCCGCCGCATCGGGCGCCGTTGCGAGCACTGTGCGGAACGCCTCGTCCGAAAACATTTCGGCGATTTCCGACAGGATTTCGAGATGCTGTTGGGTCACATGATCGGGAATCAACAGGAATACGAGCAGGTTCACCGGTTCACCGTCGGGCGACTCGAACGGTATCGGCTCGGCCAGCCGCACGAACGCGGCGAGCGGCGTTTTCAAGCCTTTGATGCGGCCATGTGGCACCGCCACGCCGTGGCCGAGTCCGGTCGAACCCATGCGCTCGCGCGCAAACAAGTTGTCCGATACGATCGAGCGGGCGATTCCGCAATTGTTTTCGAATAGCAAACCGGCTTGCTCGAATGCGCGTTTCTTGCTGGATACGTCCAGATTGAGAGCAACATTTTCGGGCGGGAGAATTCGACTGAAATGATTCATGGTGCAATGCACAAAGTAGTTTCGCAACGAATTATAGGCTTATTTTGGCTCCTTCTCGACTGAAAAGCAAAACCGCTGCATGCCCTCGGCGTGGGTCGCGGACGCGCCGAATGCCGGCCGGCAGGCTCCGCTTTCCACCTTGGCCGGCAGCAAGCCGGTGTCCGGTTGCGCGGACCGATAAAACGATTGAGCCAATTGCGGTAACGCTGGTACGATATACCAATCAGCGTATTTTTCCCGCCACTACCCCCTTCTTTAACGTAATATCCGTCGATTCTCACTTCTATGGCAAGCACGACCAATGTCTGAAAATACAGCACCAATCTATGACCTTGGTTTGCAAAGCGAAGTCGCCGCGCTGATCGTGGATGCGCTCAATCTTGATGTGGCGGCGGAAGAGATCGGTCCGGACGATCCTCTTTACGGCGATGGGTTGGGACTCGACTCGATCGACGTGCTCGAAGTCGCTTTGGTGGTGTCCAAACGTTACGGCCTGCAACTGCGCGCCGACAATGACGACAATCATCGCATTTTCAGTTCGCTGCGCAGTCTGACTGAATACATAAGCGCCCAGAGAACCACGTGATGTCACGCGTGGTTGTAGTGGCGCGGTGGTGTGCCTGCATTGCCCTCGCAATCGGCTATGCCCTGCTTGCACATCACACCAATACCACGCCAGGCAACGAGACGCTTGGCGCATTTGTGGCGCTTGCTCCGATCCTGGTGGCCGCCATTTCGGTTGCCTGGCGCTCCCCGCGCCGCATCTTGCTGCTGGCCGCGATCGCACTCGCTTGCGTGGGCCTGTCCATGGCATGGGGCGCGATCGAGCACCATTACAGCCGAATTTTCTGGATCGAGCATGCCGGCATGCAAATTATGCTGTGTCTGGCATTTGCCCGTACTCTCGGTCACGGCCATGAGCCGATGTGCAGTTATTTTGCCAGGATGGTGCACGGCCCCCTGACACCGGCACTGCTACGCTACACGCGCCAGGTGACGGCCGCATGGGTCGGTTTTTTCGGCATGATGGCAACCGCGTCGACTGTGATTTACTTCGCGGCGCCGCTCGCGATCTGGTCGGCATTCGCGAATTTCTTCACCGCGCCGCTGGTCTGCCTGATGTTCATCGCCGAGTATGCGGTGCGGCGTCAGATGGATCTGGACATGGAGCCGGCCCACATCCTGGCCGCGGTCAAGGCGGCCTGGAGCGGTCCCCCCGGCCGCCAACGGCAGCAACACGAACAAGACGATCATGATGCAAACGCTTCCCCTGATTACCCACCCGCGCGCTGACAGCGTGATCGCCTGGAGCGATGGCAGGCCGATTACGGCGGCGCGCTTTCTGTCCGATGTCGCGCAGCTCAGCGGCATGCTGTTATCCGGCAGGCACATGCTGAATGCATGCAGCGACCGCTATCGCTTTACGGTCGGACTTGCGGCTGCATTGACCAGCAAGAAGGTCTGCTTGCTGCCATCGACGCACACGGCCGAGACGATCCGTCAATTGGCACAGTTTGCGCCGGACGCATTTTGCCTCACCGACGAGCGGGATTGTTCGGTCGGGCTGCCGCAGCTGCGCTTTCCTGCGGCTTGCGAGCAGTCCGAACCGGACCATCGGATCTTTGCCGTGCCCGAGATCGACTGCACGCAACTGGTCGCCTACGTTTTCACATCGGGGTCCACCGGCATCCCGCTCCCGCACAAAAAGACCTGGGGCGCGCTGGTGCGCAACGTGCAGGCCGAAGCAGAGGCTAGCGGCTTGAACGACGGGCGCCGGCACGCGGTAATCGGCACGGTGCCGCCGCAGCACATGTACGGCTTCGAGTCGACGGTGCTGATGGTGATGCAAAGCGCCAACGCCATGGTCGCCGGCCAATCGTTCTATGCGGCCGATATCTGCACGGCAATCCAATCCGTTCCGCGTCCGCGCACGCTGGTATCGACTCCGGTTCATCTGCGCAGCGTGATCCGTACCGAGCAGCACGTGCCGGTCGTCGATCTCGTTATTTCGGCCACCGCACCGTTGTCCACGCAGCTGGCTGAAGAGATCGAGGCGCGCTTCGAGGCACCGTTGCTGGAAATCTACGGCAGCACCGAAACCGGCCAAATCGCGATGCGCAAGTCAGCCAGGACGTACGAATGGACGCTATTGCGCGGCGTGTGTCTGACTCCGCGGGGCGAAGTCATGTGGGCGTCGGGCGGGCACATCGAGCAGCCGACGCCGATGAACGATGTGATCGAATTGATCGGCGGCGATCGCTTCCTGCTGCATGGCCGCATGGCCGACATGATCAATGTCGCCGGCAAGCGCAATTCACTGGC
>DHXL01000142.1:2627-11959 GCA_002415335.1 Oxalobacteraceae bacterium UBA5157 | reverse complement strand
ATGACCGGAATGTCCTTCAGACTTTTGTCCGTCTTGATCGCCTTGCACAGGCCGTAGCCATCGAGCTCCGGCATCACGATGTCGCTGATCACCAGGGTGGGCTTGCGCTGCGCTAGCAAGTCGAGTGCCTTGCGGCCGTTGGCGGCAACTGTCACCAAGTAGCCGTGCTGCTCGAGCAGATGCGCCAGTTGCGCCGCCTGGGTCGGGCTGTCCTCGGCAATGAGAATCTCGACCTTGCTGTTGGTTTTCTGGTTGGCTTTCATGTGCCTCTCCTTATTACTTTCTGTTGTGTGCCAAATTTGTCAACACCGCGGGAATTTTTTCCGGCAGCAGTATGAAGGTTGCCGCATCGAGCTTGATCGCCTCGCCGGGCATGCCGTGCACCACGGAACTTTCCTTGTCCTGGGCGAAGGTCGTCGCGCCCCCGTCCCGCAGAAGCTTCAGTTCCTCGGCACCATCGCGACCCATGCCGGTGAGCAGGCCGGCTACGGCGTCGCGTCCATAGACTTCGGCCACCGAACGGAAAAGATAGGAAACCGACGGACGCAAGCCGTTCTCGGGTTCGTCTTTCGTCAGAACGATTTTTCCGCTCCGCTCCACCCGCATCTGAAATTCATCGGGAGCCACATACACATGGCCAGGACGAATATATTCGTCGTGCATGGCGAGATGCACCGGCAAGCTGGACGTTTGCGCCAGCCACTGAACGAACCCCTGTGTGAAACCGGCCGCCATGTGCTGCACAATGAGTATCGGCAGCGGGAAATCCTGCGGCAGCGCCGCAAGAATGGTTTGCAGCACCGGCGGACCGCCGGTGGAGGCGCCGATGGCGATGACCTTTACTTTCGCCTCGACCTGCGCGCGCTGGGCTTGCGCAGGAGGCGCAAGCTCCGGCTGGCGCCCCGCCTTGGGCCAGCGCCTGACCACCTTGACCTCGGACATCAGCCTCACGGTCTGGACCAGCTCGCGAGCGCTGGCTTCGTGCTCCGGATGACCGATGCCCGCCGGCAGGCGCAACACGGCCACCGCACCCGCCTCCATGGCGCGAAACGTCGTCGCGACCTCCCTCGGGTCCGTTCTCCCGCTGACGATGACAATAGGCGTGGGGTACGTTTCCATGATCCGGCGCGTGGCCTCCAGTCCATCCAGCTTGGGCATATGGATGTCCATGGTGATGACGTCGGGCCGTTTGCGCGCCACAGCCTCAAGCGCTTGCTCGCCATCATTCGCCGTACCAATGACTTGAATGCTGGGATCCGCGCCGAGAATCCGAACGAGAAACTCGCGCACCACGGGTGAATCTTCCACCACCAGAACTTTGATCATGGGCAAGTCCGCGTGCTCGCGCTCATATCAGTCGCCGGATTATTTCCAGCAGGTTGCTCTGGTCGAAGCTGCTTTTCACGATGTAGGCGTTGGCGCCGACGTCAATGCCGCGCTCGCGGTGCTCGCGCGATTCCAGAGCGGTCACCAGCACGACCGGCATTGGCGCAAACCGCTTGTCCGATCGCACCTTCGCCGTGAGATCAAACCCGTCCATGCGCGGCATTTCCACGTCCGACACGAGCAGATCAAACGTCCCGGCCTTGAGCGCGGTGTAGGCCTCGACGCCATCCACAGCCGTGGTCACGTTGTAGCCCGCCGATTCCAGGATGTTCTTGATAAGCGCCCTCGATGTGATCGAATCCTCGGCGACCAGGATAGCCCGCTTCGCTGCAGCCGCGTGCTGCTCGTCGGTGACACTTGCGAGCGGGCTTGCCGCCGGCCTTATCGCCGACTGCATCAGATCGGGCACATTCAGGACCGGCACCACCTGGCCCGTCGCCAAGACGCTCGCGCCGGCGAGGTTGCGCACGCGCGCGAGCTGCCGCCCAAGCCCCTTGACCAGCACCTCTTGCTCCGCCAGCACCGCATCCACCCGGAATGCAATGCGATCGACGCCCAGGCCGAGCACCACCACCTGCGCATTGTCCGCAGGCTCTCCCGGCGCGCGTGGAATTTCCAGCACGTCGGCCAAATGGACCAGTGACAGCGCCTGCCCGGCGAGTGCGATCGTTTCGCGATTCTCCACCGTGCGGATATCCTTCACCGCCACCAGCGCTACCCGCTCCACGCTGACTGCTGGAATGATGAACATCTGATCGCCGGCGCGCACCAGCACGCCCCGAAACGTGGCGAGTGTCAGCGGCAGCACGATGCGGAAACTCGTACCCTTATCTGGCTGCGTCTCCAGCGCGATGGTGCCGCCCAGCCGATCGACCCGCTCGCGCACAATGGCAAGCCCCAGTCCCCGCCCGGAGAGGTCCGTGATGATAGGGCTGGTGGAGACACCAGACTGGAACACGAGCGCCAGCGCCTCGCGTTCGTTCAGTTTTTCCAGTTCCTCTGCGGACATCATTCCGAGCCGGCCCGCCGCTGCCTTGACCTTCGCCACGTCGATGCCCGTCCCGTCGTCGGTGACCAGGATTTCGACCTTGCTGCCGTCCTTGTGCGCGACAGTGATGGAGATCGTTGCGTGCGCCGGCTTGCCTTTGCGCTCGCGCACCGCCGGCTGCTCCACGCCGTGATCGACGCAGTTCCGGAACAGATGGTTGAGCGGGTCTTTGATCTGTTCGAGAATCCGCCGGTCGATTTCGATTTCGTCCCCGCGAATCACCAGCTCCACCTGCTTGCCCTGGTCGCGCGCGAGTTCGCGCGCCAGCCGCGGAAAAGCTTCGAGCAGCGACGAGAACGGCAGCATGTGCATTTCCTTCACGTCGTGCAGGAGGCCGTCCACCATGGCGTTCAAGGTCCGATGATCGTGCGCGGCGGACGCCTCCAGCTTTGTTAGCCGGTCCTCCAGCAACTTCATTAGCGGGGGCTCCGCATCCAGATACTCGAGCAGCTTCGTCAATTCCCGCTGCGCGATGGCGGCGCCGCTTGTTTGTTGCGCTTGTCCGAACGAGCGCTCCACCGCCCGCATGGCAGGCCGAATCTTGGCGAGCTCTTTTTTCCAGACGGCAAGCGTGGTCCCGAGCTCCCGCAGTTCGCGCCCCCGCTCGCCCGCTGCCAGCCGCGGCGCAAGCAACTCTTCGGTCTGCCGCATCACCGAGTCGAGCTTCGCGGTGCGCACCCGTATCGTCCCAGTATCACGGTTGGACGTCTGCAGCCCCGCAGCGGGGTCGGGGCTCGCAACAGGTTCGGCCGGTGCGGCGGAAGGCGCGGCAGGCGTGTCCTGCATCGCAGGGGGTGCGCCTTTCAATGCAGCCTCGAGTCGGCGCACCAGCGCCGCAACTGCCTGCTTCTGGGCACCCGCCTTGGCCTGACCGGCGGAGACAAGCAGCCCGCCGAGCGCTTCCAGCGATTGATGCAACAGATCGAAAAGCGCTGGCGTGGCGGCAACACGGTTGCTTTTCAGTCCGGCGAACACACTCTCCAGCGCATGGCACACCGATTCCATATCCGCGAGATTCACCGCGCGAGCCGCCCCCTTGAGACTATGAGCTTCCCGGTAGATGCTCTCGATGGTTTCCGACCGCTGCGCCCCCGCCGGCATTTTTTCGAGTTCTACCAGTCCCGAGGACATCGCCTGGATGTGCTCGTCCGCCTCGACGCGGAAGGTCGCGAAGAGTTTTTTCAGGAAATCGTCGTTGTTTGTGGCCATAGCTTTGCGGTCCTGTGCTCCCGTCCCCGTTGATCAGGCCTTGCTGCCGATCATGGCGCCCAGGTTCTGTCCCAGTTCATGCAGGCTGTGCGCGGCGGTCTCGGCCTGCCGGGTGCCCGCGACGTTTTGCAGGCTCGCCTGCTTGATGTTCTCCATGGCGAGGGCCACTTGGTCCATGCCCACCATCTGCTGCTGGCTCGAGACGGCGATTTGCATCGCCGCTTGCGCCGCTTCGCTCACGCTCTCGGTAAGCAAGCGGATCGACTCGCCCGCTTCGCCGGACTGCTTCAGGCCAGCCTCCACCGCCTTGGCTCCCTGCTCGGTGGCCATTACCGCGGCACCGGTCGCCTTCTGAATCTCGCCCAGGATCATGCGCACCTGCGTAGTGGCCTGTTTGGACTGCTCGGCCAGGCTCTTGATCTCCTGCGCCACCACGGCAAAGCCCTTGCCCTGCTCACCCGCCCTGGCCGCTTCGATCGCGGCATTCACCGCCAGCAGATTCGACTGCTCGGACAGATCGTTCACGGCGGCGATGATCTCGCCAATCGCCTGGCTTTGCTCCGACAGCCGCACAATGCTCTCGGCCACCGACTCCATCTGCTCCTGGATGCGCTGCATGCCGGCAATCGTGCCCTCCACCGACTTGCGTCCGGCCTGCGACACCTGCGCCACCTTCTGCGCGCTCTCCGAAACGTACTTGGCCTTCTGGCTCGAGACGCCGGCGGCCTGCTTCACCTCCTCCACTGTCGCGGTGGTCTCGCTCACCGCGCTGGCCGTCTGCGCCGCACCGGAAGCAATCTGCGTCGTGGTGGCGAGAATTTCAGACGAGGACGATGACAGTTGGTTGATAGTCTCCTGGAGCTGCCGCGTGATGGACCGCGTCAGAAGCGCGCCGAACGCCAGCCCCAGGACGATGGCAAGGCCCGATATCGACGACAGCAGCAGGAAGGTGCGATCGAGCGCTCGCGAAACCTCGGACCGCCCTTCGGCCAACTGCACCTGCTGCCGCTTGAGGTATTGATCGGATTTGTCGCGCAACGCCGAGGCAAAGGGAAGCAGCTTGTCGTTCAGGGCGAGCGCCTCCTTCAGCTTTCCGCCCTCTATCAGCCGGACCCCCTCCTCCTGGCTCTCCTTGTACTTTTTCTGGGCATCGGCGATTTCCTCTATGAGACGTACCCCCGCATCCGAACGTGAGAGGCTGCGCACCTTGTCCAGCAGCGCATCGAACTGGTGGTGACTCTCCCGCAGCTCTTTCACCAGCCGGGGGCGCTGTTCCGGTAAAAGTAACAGGCCGCGATACTGCGCGACCTGGTCCCTCGCCTCCCCCCCGAGCTCCGTGGCGACAATAATGGACTGGGTGTCTTCATCCAGAAACGCCGCGTACGCGCTTTCGGTCGCCTTGAGCGAGTAGAACGCGACACCCGCTACGATCGCCAACAGCGCCAGCACGACGACATAGCCGCCGACGATTTTCTTTCCGATGGTCATAACCTGGTCTCCTTCAAGATTTCGGTATCGAGATTTGTCGTCATACCTTGTACTGCTCTGCGAGCTGCTTCAGCTTCTGTCCCAGTTCATGCAGGCTGTGTGCGGCGGTCTCCGCCTGCCGGGTGCCTGCCACGTTTTGCAGGCTCGCCTGCTTGATGTTCTCCATGGCGAGGGCCACCTGGTCCATGCCCACCATCTGCTGCTGGCTCGAGACGGCGATTTGCATCGCCGCTTGCGCCGCTTCGCTCACGCTCTCGGTAAGCAAGCGGATCGACTCGCCCGCTTCGCCGGACTGCTTCAGGCCCGACTCCACCGCCTTGGTTCCCTGCTCGGTGGCCATGACCGCGGCACCGGTCGCCTTCTGAATCTCGCCCAGGATCATGCGCACCTGCGCCGTCGCCTGTTTGGACTGCTCGGCCAGGCTCTTGATCTCCTGCGCCACCACGGCAAAGCCCTTACCCTGCTCACCCGCCCTGGCCGCCTCGATCGCGGCATTCACCGCCAGCAAATTCGACTGCTCGGCCAGATCGTTCACGGCGGCGATGATCTCGCCAATCGCCTGGCTTTGCTCCGACAGCCGCACAATGCTCTCGGCGACCGACTCCATCTGCTCCTGGATGCGCTGCATCCCGGCAATCGTGCCCTCCACCGACTTGCGTCCGGCCTGCGACACCTGCGCCACCTTCTGCGCGCTCTCCGAAACGTACTTGGCCTTCTGGCTTGAGACGCCGGCGGCCTGCTTCACCTCCTCCACCGTGGCGGTGGTCTCGCTCACCGCGCTGGCCGTCTGCGCCGCACCGGAGGCCACCTGCGTCGTCGTGGCGAGAATCTCGCTGGAGGAGGAAGCGAGTACGCCGACGCCTTCGTTTAGTTCCCGGGTTGTGCGCCGCAGGCTCTCGACCATGGCGCCGAACGCGCGCATCAAGCTGCCGACCTCGTCGGCGCGATTGTTCTGCGGCACGTCGTCGGTAAGGTCGCCCGAAGCGATCCGCCCGGCGATGCCCGAGAGCATCTGGAGCGGAACTGCGATGGCCCGGGTAATCAGCGACACGATTGCCCATCCCAACAACATTGCCAAGACGCCGACCATAACGAGCAGGCGCACCGCTTGCTTGGCTGCCAGTTCGGATTCCGCCATGACGGTACGCGCTTTCTCGTTCGCCGCATCGCGCAATTTCTGGAGGATGGCGCGCATCTTGAGGTAACGCTCATCTTGAATGCCTAGCGCCAGATCCCTGGCTTGGTCCATTTTCCCGGCATGGATTAGTGGCATGAGCTGATCATCCCGCGTCTGCGAGAACGCTTCATTGATTTTTTTGACTTCCTCAAGCTCACTGAACAAACCCGAATCACCGCGATTGCGCTCAAGCAGGCGCGCGAGGGTCGCATCATGGTTCTTGCTGCGCTCCTTGAGATCCTGCTCGCTTACATCCTGATTCGATTGCTTCGTTGCCAAAAGCATGGTGAGTAGCACCGCTCGAGTACCATTCTCTACACCCAGAAGTTTCGTCAAATCCAGAGCGTTGGCGAATTCCTCCTGATATATTTTTTGCTGCGTGGCCTGGATTGTTGTAATACCCAGATAGGCCATTGCAATCACGATCGCAAGGGCGGCGTCCATCAGCAAGAAGCCGACGAAGAGCTTGTTGCGGGTTGTAAGACTCAGGAACCATTTCATGTCTACTTCTCCTTGTGTTGCATGTTTTTCTGTCTGCCATTCTCGACTTCGACCTGAGCTGTCATGGGCCGTCCACCTGTTCCTGCACCACGATGTCCTCGTCGGCGAGCAGCTTCGCGGCATCGAGAACCACCGTGCGCTCTGCGGTGATGCCCTTCAGGTATTTCTCCCGGATGCCGGTGAGCGTGGGCAGTGAGGGCTGGATATCGGCCAGCGGAAGCCGGCGCACGCCGAGGATGACATCCGCGAGGATGCCGAACACCATGTCGCCGGACTCGAGAACGATGACTTTGTTCAGGTCGGGCAAACCGGTTTGCGGGAGGTCGAAGAACTTACGCACGTCGATGACCGAAACGATCTCGCCGCGCAGGTTGACGATGCCCAGCACGAATGCCGGCGTGCACGGTAACGGGGTGAGGTTTTCCAGCGGATAAACCTCGCGCACATAAGACGATTCGATAGCGTAGCGCTCATGGGCGAGCAGAAATTCCACCACCTCGATGCTTTGATCTATGGTTTGCGTCCTGTCGGGCTCCACGGCGAGCGCAAGCGCCCTGTCATGCAGAATGCGTCGGGTCTCGTCGGCCCCATGTGTCCAGGCGTTCGCGTTCATGTTGTCAGCTCCTTGTGCACCTTAGGCGCGTGCGGCAGGCTCGCCTGCACGGCGGCGATGATTTCGACCAGACGGCCGGCGCTCAGCCCGTCCGACTCCGGCAGCAGGGCCTCGGCCGGGCAGGCCCGCAGCAGGCTCAGTGCATTGCCGAAATGCCGCCGCGCTTCCCGCTGGCGTCCCCCGGACAGGCACAGGTTACCCAGCGCGAAATGAGCCAGCGCGAAATCCGGCTCCAGGTAAAGCGCGCGTCCGAGCGCGCGTTCGGCGGCCTCGTTTTGCCCCCGCTCTTGCTCGATGGTGGCAAGCAGATAGTAGTGCGCCGGATTCAGCTTGTCGGCGGCAATCGCCTTCTCGCACCACGCGCTCGCTTCGACGAGCCTGCCCTCATCGGCGCAAGCGCGGGCTTTGCACTGCGGCGTTTCGCGCTCATCGTGCTCGGGCGAGTCCGCGTCTTCGGATCCCGTCGCCGGCTCAGCGACTGCCTCGTACGGCACTTCCGGTGCGAACGTCGATAGCGCCCAGCTGAAAGCCGCAGGCGCCGACGGCTCGGCAGGCGTCGGCGCGCGTGGCGCCGTGGCCTCCCAGTTCCCCTGGTACCACGGAACTGGATGCGTGACAGCGGCGGTCTGCGGCCCGGCATTCGCTATCCTGCGATACAGAAACGCGTCTGGAAACGCGACCGCGGTGAATGCGGAAAACAGGACGGTCGAAGTCTCCGCCGGGCTGGTGATCAGCCAACCCCCGTCGACGAGCGAACGGTGTAGCTTGTCGACCACCTTTCTCGCCCTTTCCTGGGCGAAATACATCAGCACATTGCGGCACAAGATCAGATCCATCGCGTTGGTGCTGTTCACCAGCGACGGGTAAGCATCTTCGGCCAGATTGAGATAGGAAAAGGTCACCATCCGCCGTATCCGCGGCTGGATCTCGAAGCGTCCGTCCTGTCGCCGCGTGAAATAGCGCTCCTTGAGCCAGCCGGGCGTGTCGCGGAACGACCATTCACCGTACACGCCCTGCGCCGCCTTGCGCAGGAACAGTGGGTTGATGTCCGTCGCCAGGATAGTCACGTTCCATTTCTCGAGATCAGGGATCAACCGGTCGAGCAGCATGGCGATCGAATACGGCTCCTCGCCGCTGCAGCAGCCGGCGCTCCAGATGCGAAGATGCCTTTCGTTTTCGCGGCGAGCGCGAAGCAGTTCCGGCAGGATCTGCTGCTCGAGAATGTCGAGGCTTCTTTTCTCGCGAAAAAAATAGGTCTCTCCGACCGTCAGGTGGCTCGCCAGCCCCTCAATTTGAGTTCGCGTCAGAGGCGCGGCAAGCAGCCAATGGATGTAGGCCTGGGTTTCCTTGTATCCCGACTCGCGGGATGCGACGGCGATGCCGCGCTCCAGGTCGCGCCAACGCTCTCTCGGGAAGTGGAGCCCGATCTGTAATTCGAGGAAATCGCTCAACCGCGACAGCAAGGTATCGGGCAAGGCGATCGGCATTTCGATGGCCATGGGTCAGCCCCTTGCCAGCGCCAGATCCAGGGTCTGTTCTTCGTCTGGAGAAAAAAACCGGTCCAGATCGTGGATCAGAACCAGGCCATCGCTGGTCTTGAGCACGCCCTCGATATGCTGGATACCACGGGCGATGTCGCCGGTGCTCACCACGGCGTCAGCCGGGCGCTCCACGACGCCCAATACCGACTCCGCGATGATGGCGAGGCGCCGGTTGCGCGTGCGCGCCAGCACCAGGCTGTCGGCTGCGCCGACCGCCCGCTGAGCAAGGCCGAGGCGCTTGCGGATGCTCACGATAGTGACCACTTCGCCCTGAATGTTGATGACGCCTTCGACCACGTCAGGGGCTCCTGGCAGCGGTGTGACTTCGACCATGCGCAGGACGCGATCCACCGCCTCCAGATGCAGTGC
>DHXL01000142.1:0-2513 GCA_002415335.1 Oxalobacteraceae bacterium UBA5157 | reverse complement strand
TCGGTGAGCAGGTCGTCCTTGACCACATAGGCACGCGCGCCAGCTGCCAAGGCGTGCTTCACATAGACTTCACCGCTCCGGTAAGAAACGACGATTACGTGGAGTTCGGGATACAGGATTTTCAGCCGGACGGTCAGCTCGATACCGTCGGCGTCGGGCAAGCACTTGTCCATCAGCACCAGATTCGGTCGGCACGCCTTGCAGGCTTCAAGCGCGGCCGCGCCGTCTGCCGCTTCCCGAAAATTGCAGCTCGGAAAAGCCCCCTGCAGGAAGTCACGCAAGGTTTGGCGCATCAGCGCTTGATCCTCGACAATCAGCACGGTCTTCTGGCCCCGGCTATCGGTTTTGTTCGTCATTGACCTTATCCTTGGAAACCAAGCGTCGCCGCGGTAATTCGCACGGATTGGGAGAAACTTTAGCAGTAGGCGCAATGGCCGTCTGTCGCCAAAGCATGACAACGCGACCTCTTTGGGCGAAGGGGTAAAGATCGGTTGAAGTTGGTGTCGACGGGCCGTTGTCGGCCGGGACTGCTACTTGGGCGACGTCAGGCCGTGCTCGAGCGCGAACTTGACCAGCGAGGGCAGGTCCCTCACGCCGAGCTTCAACATCAGGCGGCTGCGATAGGTTTGGACCGAACTCGGGGAAAGGTGGACCATGTGCGCGATCTCGCTGCTGGTCTTGCCTTCAACCACGAGTTGCAGTACTTGCCGCTCGCGTGTGCTCAAGCTGTCGACCGGACTGCGCGCGTGCCCGAGGCCGAGGTCGGGCACGGATTCGGCAAGGGCCGGGCTCAGATAGCGCTTTCCCCCATGGACCGTCCGCACTGCGGTGATCACCTCCTCGAACGCCACTTCCTTCAGCAAGTAGCCGCAAGCGCCGGCTTCGAAGGCGCGATACACATATTCTGCCGTCGCGTGCATGGAAAGCATCACTATCCGTACCGCCGGGCATTTCAGGTGGATCAGGCGCGCCGCTTCGATGCCGTTCAGATCCGGCATGGCGATGTCCATGAGCACGACATCGGGATCAAGCTGCCGTACCCGGCTTGCAGCTTCGCGTCCGGTACCGACCTGGCTGACAACCTCGATGTCAGAAATGGTGCTGAGCAGCGCACGCAAACCTTCGCGCATCAGCGCATGGTCATCGGCAAGCAGAACCCGGATCGTCATGTTGCCGCGCGCTCCGCTTCGAGTGCGATCCGGGTGCCGGCGCCGGGCGCCGTTTCCAGTCGGAATACGACCCCCACCGCCTCCGCGCGCTCGCGCATGGTGATCAGGCCCCAGTGCTGTTGGTCCGGCGGCGTTTCGTCCGCGTCAAAGCCGACACCGTCATCCGTAATATCCAGCACGACCCGATCAGACGCCGCATAGAGGCTGATTTCCACTTTTTTCGCCTGCGCGTGCTTGGCGATATTGTTGAGTGCCTCCTGGCTGATGCGAAACATTGCCGTCTCCACGAGGGACGGCAGGCGCGGCTGCAGGTCAACCCCGCTCAGCTCTGCTGCGATCCCACTGCGCTTGGCAAACTCCGTCACGAGCTGTCGCAGCGCGGCGAGCAATCCATAATCGTCCAGCACCGGCGGCCTGAGTTCGGCCATGACGTCGCGCACATTCCCGACCATGGATTTGAGCAGGCCCTGCATGTCCTGCAACTGCTTGTGAACTGCGGGCAGCGACTCTCGCGGGAGCTTGGCACCAAGCGAACCCAATATCAGTCCGAGCGCAGAGAGCTCTTGCCCGATGCGGTCATGCAGCTCGCGTGAAATCGCACGCCGCTCAGTCTCTTCCATGGTCCGCAATCGATGCGACAGTTCGCTCAACCGGGTGGCGTAGCCGCGCAGCGCCTCCTGCGCACGCTGGCGTTCGGCGATTTCCGCTGTGAGCGCCGCGGTGCGCGCCTGCACCTGTTGTTCCAGGATCCTGCTCTGGTTCTGGAGGAAATCGCCGTATTCCTTCAAACGCAATAGATTGCGCACCCTTAACTGCAATTCGGCCGCGTCGAATGGCTTCGTCAAAAACTCTTCCGCCCCGACATTGAGACCAATCAGGCGGGCGCTGCGGTCGATTTCCGCTGTCAGCATGATGATCGGAATATTCGAGGTGGCGGGGTTGGCCTTGAGGTTGCTGGCCACCTGGTATCCGTCCATGCCCGGCATCATGATGTCGAGCAAAATCAAGTCTGGTGCGCGCTGCGCAATCAGGGCCAGTGCCTCCTCGCCATTGGCTGCACCGAGCGTGAGATAACCCTCGTGCCGCAGCAGCACTTCGAGAAGCTTGCGGTTCTGGCTTTCGTCATCGACGATGAGGAGGGTGGCAGTGGGGCTGGTCATGGCGTCCGATGAAAGGGATTTGCTTCGCCGGCCGCTTGCCGCTCCGCCTTAACCAAGAGCGTGTCGTCAACGATGAGGAGAATTTTCATGCCAGATACCCGGCCACCTGCTCGGGCAGCTTGCGCGTGTCAATGGGCTTGGTGATGTAGCCGTCACAACCAGCGTCGAACGCCTTCTGGTCGTC
>DHXL01000072.1 GCA_002415335.1 Oxalobacteraceae bacterium UBA5157 | reverse complement strand
GGCCAATACGTTGCTGGTGCTCTGGGTGTACTTGTCGCCGGCGCTGAGCGTGACGTTGCCTTGCAGGCTGGCGACGTTGGCGTCGATTTGCGTGACGTCGTTCTGGGTGTCGTTGTGCTTTTCTGAATGGTAGCCGGCGAAGCGCTCGGTGTCGGAGATGACGACTTTGCCGATCGCCTGGTTGTGGCTGTGGTTGTCGTTATAGACGGTGTCCTGGCCGCTTTGGATGGTGAGGTTGCGCGCGGCGGCGATCGCGGTGTCGCCGCTGGCGACGAGGTTACTGCCTGTTAGCGTGATGTCGCCTTCGGTGGTGGCCAAGGTGGCTTTGCCGCCGACCGAGACGCTGGTGCCGCTGATGGTGTCGGTGGTGCCTTTGCCCGTGCCTTGGTTGTTGAAGACGCCGACCGGCAGCGTGCCGCGGTTGTCGACGCTCCAGCCTTTGGCCTTGTTGTCTTGATCCTGGCTTTCGAGGTGGTGGGCGACGTCGAGCGTGATGTTGTCTTTGGCGATCAACAGCGCATTGCCTTCGGCGCTGAGGCTGCTGCCCTGGCTGGCGATGCTGCCGTCGGTGGCGAGGAGGGTGAGGTTGCCGCCGGCGCTGAGCGTGCTGACTTTGGCATCGCTGGTGGCATGGTCTTGGGTGCCGCTGGAGTTGCGCGAGCCGGCCTGGATGACGACGGCGGTGGTGGCGGCGGACAGGCCTTCGATGCGGGCTTCGTCGCGCTTGATCGCCTTGCCGATGGCGCTGGTGGTTTGGTTGCCTTTGGCGCTTTCGTCGTAGGCATTGTGGTAGGCGGCGTTCGGGTCGAGCGTGATGCCGACCGATAGCCCGCTCCATTTGGCTTGTTGCGCGCTGTGTTCGATGCTGGTGTCTTGCGCGGCGCTGAGGTCGACGCTTTTGCCGATCAGGGTCAGGTCGCGGCCGGCGCTGAGGTCGGACGCGATGACGCTTAAGTGCTGGCCGGCCTGGATGCGCGTGCTGCCATTGATCGAGCCGATCGTGCTGCCGTGCTGGGTGGTCTGGTCCAGGCTGGTTTGGCTGGCGCTGCGCGCGTTGCTGTAGCCGGCGCTGGCGACGCCTGCCGAGTAGCCGGCAGTAAATCCTGACTGGCTCTGTTCGTGACCGTGCTGCTCCTGGTAGGTGTCCTGGGCCGACGTGATCGTGACGTTGCCGGTGGTGGCCGTGAGCGTGACGTCGTTGGTGCCGACCACGCTGCTGGCGCGGATCGTCAGATCCTTGCCGGCTTGCAGGGCGATTGAGTCGCCGGAAATGCTGTTGCCGACGTGTTGGGTCGCGCTGACGTCGTCGCGCTGGTGGTTGCTTTTGGTGGAGACCAGCGTGCCGCCTTGGTACTTCGATTCGAAGTGGCTGCTTTGCTGCAACTGCTGCAGCGCCAGGTCGATGTTGTTGTTGGCGGCCAGCGTGACGGCGCCTTGGTCTGTTGACAGTTGCGCGCCTTGCAGCAGGATGTTGCCGGTGCCGGCGATGGCTTTGCCGTCCGCGCCCAACGTTCCCTTGGCGATGATGCTCATGTTGCCGCCGGCGCTGAGCGTGCCGCCGGTCAGGCCTTCCTGGTGTTGCGTGATCGCGATCGAGCCATGCGCGAGCTGCGTGAACTGGTCGAGCGTGTGGCTGTCGATCGCGCTTTGCACGGTGACGTTGCTGCCGGCCGCGGTGAGCTTGCCGCCGGCGCTGAGGTCGCTGCCGCGGATGGTCAGGTCGCCGCTTTCCTTTTGCGCCGCGCCGACAAATAAATTACCGCCGGCGCCGATCTGGCTGCCGATGTGTTGCACGGTTTCTTCGTTGATGTGGCCGGACGCGGTGAGGTTGAGCGTTTCCTTGGTTTGCAGCGCGTCGATGCCGATGTGGCGGTTGGCCGTCAGCACCGCGTCGCCGCTGGCGTTGACTTGCGCGCCGATGATGGCGAGGTCGCACCCGGCTTGCATCGTGATGCTGTCGCCGTAGACAGTGGCGATGCGGTCGGCTGCGCTGCGCGTGCCGCTGGCGCCTTGGGTGTCGATAGCGAGCGTGCGCAGCGTGATGTCGCGCCCGGCGGCGAGTGCAACCGTGTTGCCGCTGATCGTACCGGACAGGTTGTTGAGGTCGGTCCTGGCGGCGAGGTCGACGCTCGCGCCCTGGATGCGGCCGCCGATGTTGTTGATGTTGTCGGCGCTGATCTGGTTGCTGTTGCGCGCGGCGATGGTGCCGCTGTTGATCAGGTCGCCGCTGAGGTTGAGCTTGATGTCGCGCCCGGAGATCAGGGTGCCATCGCCTTTGAGGTCGCCGTCTCGGACGCCGACGTAGACTTGCGGGACGAGCACGTTCTGGGTGGTGCCGTCGGCCAGCGTGACGGTTTGCTGCACCAGCCAGACGATGTCGGAGGTCAGCAATTGCATTTGGTCGCCGGACAGCGCGGTGCCGACGTTGAGGTGGTAGGTGTTGGCGAAGACGGCGCCGGCTTGCATCAGCGCCTGATACTCGGCTTCGTTGTTGGTGTAGTCGCCGACAAAGCGTTGACCGGTGAGCTGCATGATTTGATCGGCGACTTGCTTTTGTTCATAGAAACCGTCGCCCAGGCGCTTCAGCGTGCTCGCCGGGTCGTGCGAAGTCTGCTGCAGCAGGTAATCCGATGACAGCCACGCGCGGTAATTGGCGAAGCGTGGATCGGTTTCGATCAGGTAGTGGCTGTTCGGCTCGGCGTGGATTTTGAACAGGCTGTTGTTGGGGATGGCGGGAACGCCGCCGCTGGTGCGCGTCTGGGTAGCGGCCATTTTGGGTGCGGCGCCGGTGCTGGTGAGCGCAACGGCGGCGATCGCGATGGCGTTGCTATCGCGGCTGGCGTTCGTTGCCGTGATTGCGGTGGGGGTCTGGCTGACGCTGCCAATGCGAGGGATTATCGCAACCTTGGCCCGGTCGCGCGCGCTGGCGGTATCGACCTTGTTGGCGCTGTCGTCGACCGGGTGGTCGACATTGCCGGCAGTGCCGGTGGCGTTGCCAACGACCGCGGCTTGCACCACGGTCGATTGGTCTTGCAGGTCATTGCCCGTCAGTTGTTTACCGGTGTGGACGCTGATGGGAGCGGCGGCGGTCGCGACGATACCGCCGACGGCGCCTGTGGTGTTGGCGCTGGCTTGCTGGTCGCCGGGATTGCCGTTGGAACCGCTGATCGTGGCGACCGTGGCGACTTGGACGCCGGTGCTGATGACTTGGCCGGTGACGCTGGCATTGCTGGCGCCGGAACCATCGGCGACGCGCGTGACGCTGCTGATCGTGGCGCCGGGGACGTTGCCGCCGCCGCTGGCCGTGTTTTCCAATAACAAAGTGACGGGCAGTTCGGTTCCGGGAATAACCTTGGCGCCGGGGTTGTAGGCGCCGGGGGTGCCGGTTACGCGCTTATGGTCACATGAAGAGAAAAAACCGCAGGATACCAATTCGGTGAACGTCACGGTGCCGGTGTCGGCGATGACCGTGTTGGCGGCGGGGGCGGCGATGTTGTAGACCGATCCGATGCCGCTGATGGTGCCGCCGGCGATAATTTGGCTCTTGTCGTTGGTGATGGCGCCGGACAGGCTCATGTTGCCACCGGCCCGTAGCTGGGCCGGCGCGGAACTCTGCACCACGGTCTTGGTAGTGGTGCGGGTGATGTCGTAGATGTACCAGTCTTCGGTCGTCGAGCGGGCGCCGAGGGTGCCGTTGAACGCCGCGATCGCATTATCCAGATTGGTGTAGTTGACCATCTTGGCGGCGTTCCATTGCATTACTGCGTCGCCATAGGCAGTGCACTCCGGCGAGTCGATGGAGAGGAAGACGGCGATGATGCAGTCGCTGAAGTTAATCGGCGGAGTGGGCGCCGGACCCGGCGGCGCGACGTTGAACAAGGCCCAGATCGGGTCGTTGACAGCTAGTTGAAACTTGTGGTGCAGCCGCTGTCATCGCATTGCTGGACCAGCGCTTGAGGACGGTAGTTGGCGCCGAAGGTAGCGATCGGATAAATGGCGCTATCGGTGACCAGGCGACCGCTGTCATATCCGTTAAACCCGACGGCACTGGAGGCGAGATTGGTGGTCCAGCCGCTGGGGCGGTATTCGATCACGTGCTCGTTGCCTGTCACTTGCGTGGTGCTGCTGAAGTGATTGTTGCTGTTGGTGAAGCTGCCCGCGTTGAGCGTGAGGTTGCCCGCGGCTTCGATCGTGGCTGACGCATTAACGCCGCTGCCCGCGTTGATCGTGAGGTTGCCGGAGCTGTAGATGAGCGCGCCCTCGGTGTTGCTGAGCTGGCTGACGCCGAGGTCCATGTTGTTGCGCGAGGCGATGGCGCCGGTGCCGCTGTTGTTCAGCGTGCCGCCGTACAGCGCGATATCGTCGCCGTAGATGCTGCCGGTGTTGTTAAGCGTGCCGGCCGTGATAGTCGTGTTGCCGCCGTCGATCAAGCCGCTATTGGTGAGCGTGCCGGCGACGTTGATGTTGGTGGTGACGGCGCTGATCTCGCCGCTGTTTTGATTGTCGATGTTGGCGGCGGTCAGGTTGAGCGTTGCGAGTGCGCCGATCTTGCCGCTGTTGGTGACGGTACCGGTGCTGTTAAACGTGAGATTGCCGTTGGCCAGCAATTGACTGTTGTTGTTGAAGTCGCCGCTGTAATTGAACGTCAAATCGCCGCGCGACAAATAGTCGCCCAGACCGCTGATCGAGGCCGATGCCATCGTCAGCGCGTGTCCGGCGATGATGGTGCCGCTGCCATTGGCGGTAGTAGTCGCGTTGTTGACGATACTGTTGGCGGACGAGATCAGGCCATTGGTATTGTCGAGGCTGGCGGTCGTGAGCGTGATCTGGTTATCGGCGCGGATTGCGCCGCCGCTGTTATCGATGATGGGTGCGGTGAGGGCGACATCGAAGCCTTCCATCCCTTGGCCCGCGCCTTGCGTATGCGTGTTGTCGATGCTGTCGGCGGTGACCGCCAGCGTAGCGCCGGAATGCATCAGGCCGCCACGATTGTCGAGCGCACCGCTGCCGAGATTGGCGCTGAGATTGCCGCTGGCGCTGACTATTCCGTCTGCATTATTGAGGCCGCTCGCGTTCAATACGATCGCGCCTTGGCCGACGATATTGCCGTTTTGCGAGTTATCGATTTGGCCGGTGGACACCGTCAGCAGATTCTTGCTGCCGAGATAGCCGCCTTGGTTGTTGAGGCTGCCGCTGGTCAGCGTGACAGTGTCGAGGCCGATGATGCCGGCGCTGCCGGATTGGTTGTTCAAGAGCGTCTGGCCATGGGTATTGATGGTCATGGCGCCGAGCGCTTGCACCAAGCCGCCGGTATTGGTGAGCTGGCCCGATTGAAGGTCGAGTGCGGCGCGCGAAGCGATCGTGCCGCCGCTGTTGTCGAGCGTCTCGCCGTGGGTATCGACGCTGACCTGGCCGCCGCTGATGCTGCCTTGCGCATTGTTCAAGCCGGTGCTGACGGTCGTCAGCGCCTGTCCTGCTTCGAGGCTGCCGCCGCCGTTATTGATGGTGGCGGCAGTGACGCTCAAGTTGCCTTGCACCGCCCCGATCGTGCCGTTGTGGTTGATCAGACTCGCCGATGATAGCGTGACGTTGCCGGTGGCGGCGATGAGACCGTCGCCATTATCGATGTCGCCGCCTGGAGTCAGGGCGAGATTGGTGCCGCTGGTAATTTGACCGGCGCGATTGTCAAGGCTGCCCGGTTGCAGGGTCAGCGCACCGTCGGCGGCGATCTTGCCGCCGCCGTTATCGAGCGTGGTCGCGGTAGTGACGGTCAGGTCGCCATTGCTGGCGGTCTGGATCGTGCCACCGTGATTATTGATGATGCCGCCGCCGATCGACAAGTTACCGTTACTCGCGATGGTGCCACCGGCGTTGTCGATAGTCGCGGCCGTGATGCCGCTCGCGGCGGTGCCGGTTTGCAGTATCTCGCCGGCCCTATTCTGCACAGTGGTGGTAGTCAGCGCGAGCTGGCCGACTGAGATGGTGCCGTTGCGGTTGTCGATCTGTGCGACATGGATGGCCGCGACACTATCGGACAGCACCGCACCGCCGGCATTGGTCAAGGCGGGCGTAGTCAATTGCAGCGCGCCATGGCTTTGCAGCATGCCGCCGTTGTTGTTGAGCGCATTGGCGGTGCTTACTTGCAGCGTGTTACCGCTGCCGATCTGGCCGTTCGCGGTATTGACGATGGTGCCGCCAGTGACGCTGACATCGCCGTTGCCGACGATGGCGCCGCTGGTATTGACCAGCATGCCGCCGCCGTCAATGGTCAGCGCGCCGCTGCCGGCGTGCTGGATCGTGCCGCGGGTGTTGTCGATGCTGTCCGCGATGACATCCAGGTTGGCGCCGTTGGCGGCGATGCTGCCATCGGTGTTGTCGAGGATGCCGTTGATGCGAATCGCGGTATCGGCGCTGCCGGTCTGCACGATGCGGCCAGCGCTATTGTCAAGATGGGTGACGGCAGCGCCGAACGCGAACCGGCCACCTTGCAGCAATCCATTTTGGGTGTTGGCGATAGTGGCGGTGTTGAGCGCCAGCTGTTGCTGCGATTGGATGCGGCCTTGCGCATTGGTGATGCCGGTGGCGGTGGCGGTGACGTTGCCAAGGCCGGTGATGCTGCCTTGGGTGTTGTCGATGGTGACCGCAGCCAGGGTGACATCGCTGTTACCGCCGATCAGTCCGTGCGCATTGGTCAGCGTGTTGGCGGCATTGATGGTGAGCGCACCGGCACCGAGCGCGACTGTGCGACCTGCCGTGTTGTCGATGTTGATGGCCCCGAGGTTGAGCGCGCCGCCGGCTTGCAGATTGCCTTGGACGTTGTTGACGTTGCCTTGCGCTTGCAGCGTCAAGTCATCGCCGGCGACGATGTTGCCACTGACATTATTGAGATTACCGTCGGCGGCGATCGTGGCGCCGGTTCCGGCCTGGATCAGGCCTGTGTTGGTGAGACTTTGCGCCGTTAACGCGAGCGCCTTGTTGGCAAGGATCTCGCCACCTCTGTTACTGATGGTGCCGTTGCTGCCGAGCGTGAACGATCCATTGCCCGCGTGACTGATGCTGCCGGCACTGTTGTCGAGACTGCCGACTGCGACAGTAAAGTTCGCGCCATTGCCGGCAATCGTGCCTTGCGTATTGTCGAGCGAACCAACGATCGCAATGCTGGTGTCGCCATCGCCGAGTTGCTGGATTTGACCATTGTTGTTGTGGGCACTGCCCGCTTGCAGGTCGAGCAGATTGCCTTGCAGCAGACCGCTGTCGTTGGTCAACGCGCCACCGATTCTGGTGCTGAGCTTGGCGTCGGATTGCACCGTGCCGTGTGTGTTGTCGAGCGCGCCGGTAGTGGTGAGCGCCATGTCTTGCTTGGCGTAGACGCTGCCGTTGTTGTTGCTGACGCTGTTGGTAGTCAACGTGACGGTGCCGTTGCCGCCGATGATGCCGTTGTCATTGTTGGCGGCATTGATCGCGGTGACGCTGACCGCTGCGCTCCCGGTGGCCAGCAATTTGCCGCCGCTATTGTCCAATGCCTTGACCTGCACGGTGATCGCGTCATTGCCGCCGATCAAACCCTGGGTGTTGGTCAGCGTACCGCTGCCATCGATCGCGATTGTGCCCGTAGCCAGTGCGACTGCGCGGCCGAAGCGGTTATCGATGTCGGTACCGGCCAGCGCGAGCGCGTGCCCGGCTTCCAGATTGCCATGGTCATTGTCCAGTTTACCTTGCGCAAGCACCGCGAGATCGGTGCCGGCGACAATACTTCCGCCAGCGTTGCTGATGTCTCCGGTGGCGGCGATCCGGGCGCTGGTCCCGGCCTGGATCAGACTGTTATTGTTGACCAGGTTTTGCGTATTAACGACGAGCGCCTTGTTAGCCAGGATTTGGCCGCCGTTGTTGCTGATCGTGCCGCCGCTGTTGAGCGTGAGCGTGCCGCTGCCGGCATGACTGAGCAAGCCGCGACTATTGTCGAGGCTGCCGACTGCGACAATAAAGTTGGCGCCATTGCCGGCAATCGTGCCTTGCGTGTTGTCGAGCGCGCCGACGATCGCGATGCTGGCGTCGCCAATACCGAGTTGCTCGATTTGTCCCTGGCTGTTATTGGCGCTTGCGCCCTGCAAGTCAAGTCGATTGCCTTGCACCACACCGTGATCGTTGGTCAATGAAGCGCCGATACGGGCCGTCAGTTGGGCATCGGATTGCAGCGTGCCTTGGGTGTTATCGAAAGTACCGGCAGTGGTGAGCGCCAGGTCCTGTTTGGCGTAGACGCTACCATTGTGGTTGCTGACGCTGTTGGAGGTCAGCGTCACGGCGCCATTGCCGCCGATGAACCCGTCATCGTTGTTGGCGCCATTGGTCGCCGTGACGCTAACCGCCGCGCGGCCACCGGCCAACAATTGGCCGCTGTTATTGTCCAACGCGTTGACGCGCACGGTGATCGCGTCATTACCGCCGATCAAGCCATGCGTGTTGGTTAGCGTACCGCTAGTGATCACGATCGCGCCGGTGCCAAGCGCGGCCGCGTGGCCCGCCGTGTTGTCGATGTCGACGGCACCGAGGTTGAGCGCGCCGCCGGCTTCCAGATTGCCGTCGCCATTGTTGATGTTGCCTTGCGCTTGCAGCGTCAAGTCGGCGCCGGCGACGATGTTGCCGCTGGCGTTGTTGAGATCACCGCCGGCGGCGATCCGGACGCTGGTGCCGGCCTGGATCAGATTGTTATTGACGAGATCTCGTGTGTCGACGACGAGCGCCTTGTTAGCCAGGATTTGGCCACCGTTGTTGCTGATCGTGCCGCCACTGTTGAGCGTGAGCGTGCCGCCGCCGGCATGACTGAGCACGCCGCCATCGCCGTTGTCGAGCGTGCCGACATTGAGAGTGAGATTGGCGCCATTGCCCGCGATGCTGCCGTGACTGTTATCGAGCGTGCCGATGATAGAAAGCACGCCGTCGCCGCTACCGACTTGCTGGATCTTGCCGTCGGTATTCTGCGCACTGGCGGCGGCCAGATTCAAGCTGCCGCCTTCGATCAGGCCACGCTGATTCGCCAGCGCACCGTCTATGACGGCATTGAGTTGCGCGCCGGCGCGGAGCGTGCCGCCCGCATTGTCGAGACTCCCGACCTTGAACAGGACATTGCCGTTGCCGCCAAGTTGGCCGCCGACGTTGGCTGCATGGCCGGAGATCGCGATGCTGACATCGGCGCGGCCGCTGCCGATCACTTGACCAGCGCTATTGTCGAGCGTGGCTGCCTGAAGAGTGAGTGCTTGCCCGGACTGGATGATGCCGCTGATATTACCGAGTGCGCCGCCGGACCGCACATCGAGCGCGCCATCGGTTGCGATGCTGCCGGCCTGGTTACCGACGTCGCCACTGCCGGCGATCGACAATCCGTTCTGCGCCTGGATCTGGCCGGCGGCATTGTTCAGCGCACCCGCCGCTAAAGCGGCTTGGCCATTGCTGGCCAACGCGCCCTGTCCATTGTCGAGCGTCTGGGCGACGGCCACATTCAACTGTCCGCTTCCCGCATGCAGGATCGTGCCGTTGGTGTTGGTTAGCTGCGTGGCCGTGAGCGCGAGGTTGGTGGCATTGCTGATGAACGTGCCATCGGTATTGTCGAACGCACCGTTCAATCGAATGGTTTGATCGGCGCTGCCGCCTTGCATGATGTTGCCGCCGGCATTGTTCAGCGAAGCAGCCTGAATCGTCAGCGCTTGCGCTTGCAGATTTCCGTGCGCGTTATCGACCGCGTCGGCAGCGGTTAATGCCAGTGCATGATTGCCCGCGACATTGCCGCGGCGATTGTCGAATGAACCTGACGTAGTGAGGATCAACGCGTCATTGGCCAGCAACTTGCCGTCCGTGTTGTCGATGCTGCTGCCATTGATATTGAGCGCGCCTTGGGAGTGCACCGAGCCATGGTTATTGACGACGCCTTGCGCCTGCAGCGAGGCATTGCCGTTGGTGATGATCAGGGCTTGTGTATTGTTGAGCGTACCGCGTGCTTGCACTAACAGGTCGCCATTGCCTGCGTGCTGAATCTCGCCGCGCGTATTGTCAATTTCGCTGGCGCTGAGCGTCATGTTTTTCGCGTTGGTGGCAAGCTGGCCATCGACGTTGATAATGGCTTGTTGCGTATTGATGTTGAAATTGCCGTCGCCGCTTTGTAGCAAGACGCCGCCGGTATTGTCGATACTCAGCGCATTCAGCGTCAGGCTTTGGCTTTGAATTTGGCCACCGATATTGTCGAGTCGACCGCCGCTGGTGAGAGCGATATCGTCGGCTGCAATTGTGGCGTTGCGATTGCTAAGGGCGCTGGTGGTTGTGACCGCCACCTGCCTGGCGTTGATGCTTCCCTGATCGAGCGTCGCGCTGTCGGCGCTGACGATTACCCTGTCGCCGGCCAGGATTTGGCCGCTATTTTGCAAGTCGTTACCAGTTCTGAGGACAACATCGGCGGCGCGCACGACCCTGCCTTGCTGGTCAATCCCGGCGGCGATCGCGCCGCTGTTGTGAACGCTTGCCGCTTGCGCCTGCAAGACGTTGCCGGCAACGAGCAGGCCGCTGTTTTGCAGTTGGCCGGCCGCGCCGATGACGGCATTGCCTTCTGCATAGATGGAACCGGCATTGCCAATGTCCTGTCCACCTTGGAGGTTGAGGTTGCCTTTGGTCTGGAGCTGGCCAGTGATGTGCACGTCGCCGGCACTATCGATTTCCAGATCGCCGGTAAGAGCGCTGATGGTGCCGGCGCTGTTGACGCCGACCCCGCTTTCGGTGCCGATCATGCGGATGCTGTTGGCATACATGCCGCCCAACTGCGAGACGTCGATCGAGACCGGCGGTGCGGCATCGGTTGCCTGCTGGGCCGTGGCTTGGCCGCTTTCGTAATCGACCTGATTGGCACCGGTCGCGACTTCCAGCTTGTTCGCCCATATTTCGGCATTGATGCGCAGACTGCGCGAGATCAGGTCGATCTGATCCTGGCTGCGCGCGAATAGACCTGAGCCTTCGACGTTGATCTGACCGCGCTGCACGTTGAAGCCGATGACGCCGCCATTGGCGTCAAATTGCGGAGTCCCCGTGCTGAGCGTCGCGCGCCCGGCATTGATGAAGCCACAACCGTTACAGGTGATGCCGTTCGGATTGGCGACGATCAGGTTGGCGCGATTGCCGGCCACTTCGGTATAGCCGTTCAGGCTGGAGACCGTGCTGCCGGTGACTTCATTGAGTATGGTGCGCGCGCTGCTGTTGCCCAGCATCGGGTTGCCGGACACCCAGCCTCCCAGCTGCGTCTGGCTGTTGGCGCCGGAATTATTGAGAATCAAACCGTTGCTGCCGACGTTGTAATCGGTGAAGCGGTTGCGCGATACGCCGGCATTGCTAGGAGGCGCAATCTGCACGATCGGTATGCCGTTGGCTCCCACATTCACCACCGGCCGTTGACCCGGCGCGTTGCGGTCCGGATTGATCTCCGCCTTGACTTGGGCGGCGGCGCGGCCGCTTACCAGCATCGGCGTCAAGACTTGAAGTGCGATCAGTGTCGCCGCGATCAGACGCTGGGTCGGCCGGCGCTCGGTCGGCTTATGGGAAAGTAAGGAGGACATGGTTTGTCTCGTTGATTCAGAATTCCGCTGCCACCGATGCGGTGTAAGTAGGTTGTTCGGTGTTGAAACCTTGCGGGTGAGCGAGGGGCCAGCCTGCGGTCAGGTCGTAACTGATATTGCGGATACGGCCGCGCCAGCCAAGTGCCATGCCCGTAAGTCCACGACCCAGAAGCTGGTCGGCACTCGGCCCGCCGACGTGCCCATGGTCGAGTGCCAGATAAAGGTCCTGGCCGCTTCTTCCGATGCTCCAGGCGAGGTCGTTGCGCACCAGCCAGCCGTCTTCTGCAGCCAGCGTCGCGGCACCGTCGAAGCCGCGCACGGTGTAGCGATTGGCGATCGAAAAGAATTCGGTGGAGGGCAACCGGGTCGGAGCGTGCTGCGCGTGGAAACTGCTTTGATACCGCAGGTTCTGGGCCGCCAATTGAAACGGGAACGAGACGTCGGCGTTTAGCGTTTCAATCGAATAGTGTCCGTTCCAGTCTGCTGCGCCGACGATTAAACCCGGCACCCTCGAGCGCGATGGCAGACTGGCCCTGAATCCGAAGCCAAGATCGACGGTGGCGGCTCCGAGATACTGCCGATGATTGAAGCTGGCTTCATAACCGGCCACGTCGCGCCGCTGCACCATCACCTCGGTATCGTCAATATCACTGTCGCTGGCTTTGCGCGTCAGCTTGAACAGCAGGGTCGCCTTGGCTTTCGCGGTGCGATAAGGCACATAGCCGATGCCGATCTCGGCGCCGCGGCTGTGACCGCTATAGACGATCGCGCCACTGAAGCCAGCCACCGTTTGCTTGTAATGCGACTGGTTGACGCCCATTTGCAGCAGCCAATAGCCGAACGGCATATTCCAGTTGATCGACGATGAAGTGGTGCCGAATGTGTCATTGCTGACGTTGGCATTGTTGTTGAGCGTGATCGTCAAGAGGTCATACAGATGCAGCGGCGAGTCGATCGCAAGAACGCTGCCGAGCTGATACTTGCCGGTCGAATCCGCGCCGGAGTCATCCAGCGTAATCAGCCCATGCCAGCGCTTGGATGGGGGATGCTTGATAACGATATCGCTGTCACCTTGATTGGCGCCCGGCAGCAAATCAAATTCCACCGCTTGCTGGCCCGACAGGCGGCGGATGTTTTCCAGCGACTGGTCAAGGTCACGCTGGTTAAGCAGGGCGCCGGTGGCGGACGGAAAGGCCATGGGGGAGTCGCCCGCGGCATCGCCTTGATCACGTACTTGTCCGATGCGGCCCGGCACGATCTGGACCGTCAGCCGGCCAGATGCCAGATTCTGTTCCGGGATCAAGACGCGCCCGGTGACGTAGCCTCGTTCAATCAGCTTGCCGGTCAAATGCTCTTGCAGAAGACGCAGCCCCTTGCCGCCGACGCATTGGTTCAAAACCAGGTTCGCGTCGCCGTTGATCCATTCGAAGCGCTCCGCACCATGCCATTCGATTTCGCGGATCGCGAAGCAGGGCTGCTCCGCAGGCAGCACGATTTCGCCGCGCTGAACCGGACCGGTTGGCGTAAAGACGTCAGGCGCATTGTTGGCGCGGCTCTTCGCCTGCTCCTGCTGTTGTGCTTGACGGCGTTGCAACTCCGCATCCGAGATCGGCTGCGCGAACGCCACTCCCTGCGCGAGGCAGGAGGCGATAAGCGGCACTGCCCGCAACCAGGGGCTGGAAAATACTGACATGGGAAGACTCAAGTTCGGAAACGCGCAAGTTGGCACTTCATCAATTTTTAGGGAGCGACGAATTTTACTTGCCATTCCGCAAATTGTCATTGCGCAATTTAGCAGCTAGACACTAATATGTTTCTGGTATACAAATTTCCCATTGGCACCGCACTGCGTGGCCAACCGCAGGGCAGAGTAAAATTCAGACCAAGCGAGCGCACTGTCGCCAAATACCAACAAAACCATAACGGATTCACCAATCATGCTGATCAATTGCGTCGCCTACCAGGACGGTAAAAAACTGACCGACATTCCGATCGAGGACATTAGCGAGTACGTGAAGCGCCCGGATTGCTTTGTCTGGGTCGCCTTGAAAGACGCCGAGCCGGCGGAGCTGGCGCAGATGCAGCATGAATTCGGTCTGCATGAACTGGCGGTCGAAGATGCGCGCTCCGGCCACCAGCGGCCGAAAATCGAGGAGTACGGGGATTCGCTGTTCGTCGTCATGCACACGGTCGAGTTGCAGGGCGATCAATTGCACGTCGGCGAGCTGGACGTGTTCGTCGGTGAAAATTACGTATTGTCGGCGCGCAAGCGCAGCCGGCAAGGTTTCCTCGACGTGCGCGCACGCTGCGAGCACGAACCGCACCTGCTGAAGCAGGGCGCGGCCTTCGTGCTGTATGCGTTGCTGGACGCGGTGGTGGACCGCTACTTCCCGGTGGCCGACGCGTTCGAATCGGAACTGGAAACGATCGAGGAGCAGATTTTCACGAAGGGCTCGCAACGCGCCAACATTCAGCGCCTGTATCAACTCAAGCGCAAAGTGATGGTACTCAGCCACGCGGTCGCGCCGCTAATGGAAGCGATCGCCAAACTGCATGGCGGCCGCGTGCCGTCGATCTGCGTCAATACGCAGGAATATTTCCGCGATGTGTACGATCACCTGTACCGCATCAATACGTCGATCACGACAATTCGCGACACGATCAGCACCGCGATCCAGGTAAACCTGTCGATGGTGACGATCGACGAGAGCGAAGTCAACAAACGGCTCGCGGCGTGGGCCGCAATTTTCGCGGTGGCAACGGCGTTTGCCGGTATCTGGGGCATGAACTTCAAGGCGATGCCCGAGCTGGAATGGCATTATGGCTATCCGGTCGCGCTCGTCATCATGGGTTCGGTGTGCTGCTACCTTTACTACCGCTTCCGGCGTTCGGGCTGGCTCTGACGCACCTTCCGGAGACCGGCACGCTACCCTCCGCAGGCCTTCGCCAGCATATTCAGCCCGACCGCCTCGGCCGCCTTGATGCCATCCACCGCCGCCGACAAGATGCCGCCGGCATAGCCCGCGCCTTCCCCGGCCGGATACAGGCCGAGCGTGTTCAGACTCTGGAAATCGTCGTTGCGCTTGATGCGGATAGGTGACGAAGTGCGGGTCTCGACACCGGTCAACACCGCGTCGTGCATCGCGAATCCCTTGATCTGCTTATCGAACTCCGGCAAGGCTTCGCGGATCGCGGCAATCACATAGTCCGGCAGCGCGCTGTTGAGATCGCCCAGCCGCACACCGGGCTTGTAGGATGGCAGCACCGCGCCGAATTTCGTCGACGGCCGGTCGGCGATGAAGTCCCCCACCAGCTGTCCCGGCGCCTCGTAATTGCCGCCGCCCAATTCGAATGCGCGAGATTCCCACTGGCGCTGGAATGCGATCCCCGCGAGGGGACCACCCGGGTAATCGGCCGGCGTAATGCCGACCACGATCCCGCTGTTGGCGTTGCGCTCGTTGCGCGAATACTGGCTCATGCCGTTCGTGACGACCCGCCCCGGCTCGGACGTTGCCGCCACCACCGTGCCGCCCGGGCACATGCAAAAGCTGTAGACCGAACGGCCGTTGCTGCAGTGATGCACAAGCTTGTAGTCGGCCGCGCCGAGTATCGGATTGCCCGCATTGATGCCGAAGCGGCAATTGTCGATCAGCGACTGCGGATGCTCGATACGAAATCCCAACGAGAACGGCTTTGCTTCGACGTATACGCCGCGCTCGACCAGCATCTGGAACGTGTCGCGCGCGCTGTGGCCGATCGCCAGCACCACGTGATTGGTCGCGATCTGCTCGCCGCTCGCCAGCACCACGCCACGCACCTGGCCGCCGTTCTTGCCGGCATCGATTTCAATATCGGTGACCCTGCTTTCGAAGCGGAATTCGCCGCCCAATTCCTCGATCGAGGCGCGCATCTGTTCCACCATCTTGACCAGGCGGAAGGTGCCGATGTGCGGCTTGCTGACGTACAGGATCTCCGGCGGCGCATCGGCCTTAACGAACTCCATCAAGACCTTGCGGCCGAGGTGCCTGGGATCCTTGATCTGGCTGTACAGCTTGCCATCGGAAAAAGTGCCGGCCCCGCCTTCGCCAAATTGCACGTTCGATTCCGGATCGAGTTCGCCCTTGCGCCACAGTGCCCAGGTATCCCTGGTGCGTTCGCGCACCGCCTTGCCGCGCTCCAGGATGATCGGCCGAAAGCCCATCTGCGCCAGGATCAAGCCGGCAAACAACCCGCACGGCCCGGTGCCGATCACGACCGGCCGCTCGCGCAATCCACTCGGCGCCTGCGCCACGAAATGGTAAGTGGTGTCCGGGGTCGGCCCGACTTGGCGATTGCCGTGCAAACGCGTCAGGTGCTGCGCCTCGTTCCTGAGTTCGACATCGAGCGTGTAGATCAGCGAAATGGCTGACTTCTTGCGCGCATCGAAGCTGCGGCGAAAGATCGTGAAGCCGATCAGCTCGTCGGCGCCGATGCCCAGGCGCGCCAGGATTGCGCTCCTGAGCTCAGCTTCGGGATGGTCGAGAGGAAGTTGAAGATCGGTCAGGCGCAACATGAAGGTTCCCATTGATAGACCATGGTCGCCGGGACGCACGACGACAGCAGGTCGCTATTTTACTCCACCGGATTTGCGCTAAACGCATGGTGCAAATGCGTTCCCTATTGCAGTGCCTCCAGATCAACTAATCGGATAGAATCAATCCACGCCATCCATGGCGTGGAATAAGCGAGGCCTTGGTCATGGAGAATGCAGACAGCGCCCGGCCCGGTCATGAGCCGCTAAGCGAAGACGAACTACGCCACAGGCTGCTTGAATACCAAGCCATCCTCGACAACGCGTCGCTCGGCATCACGTTTACGCGCAACCGCACGTTCTTGCATTGCAATGAACGTTTCAGCGAAATGTTCGGCTGGCCCAGCAACGAACTGATTGGGCAACCCACCTACATCCTGTACCCCTCCGAGCAGGCGTTCGCTGACCTTGGCCGCATTGCGATTCCTGTCCTTAGCAGCGGCCAGCGGCTCGACACCGAACTGCTGATGCGGAAGCGCGATGGCAGCCTTTTTTGGTGCCGCATGCTGGCCAATGCGATCGATCCCGGCGACCATGGCAAGGGCACGATCTTCATCACCGAAGACATCACGAACCGCAAGGCAGCCGATCAAGCGCTGCGGCAGTCGCTGCTTGAGCAGCAAGCGATCCTCGACAATGCATTGATCGGCATCGGATTCTTGAAGGGGCGCGTCATCCTGCGCTGCAATGCCCGGCTCGAACAGCTGTTCGGCTATCAGCATGGCGAATTGCAGAATGTCAGCGCACGCGTGCTGTTCCCATCCGACCAGGAATACGAACTCGGCAGCCGCGGATACGCGAGCCTGGCGCGGCACGGGCCACACTCGGGCGAGATCGTGTTAAGCAAGAAGGACGGCACCCGTTTCTGGTGCCATTTAAGCGGCAACCTGGTCGACCGCGGCAATCCCACCAAGGGCTCGGTCTGGCTTGCGGAAGACATCACCGAACGCAAGGGCGCAAAGGAAGCGCTGTTGCGTGCGCGCGACGAACTCGAACGGCGCGTGCACGAACGCACCGCCGAACTGGCTACCGCCAACGCGCGCCTGAAGGTGGAGATCCAGGTGCGGCGCCTGGCCGAGGAACAGGTACGTCATCTGGCCAACCACGACGCGTTGACCGGCCTGCCCAACCGGCGCCTGCTGGAGGACCGCCTGGAACAGGCGATCGTGCGCGCCAAACGCACTCGCGCACAAGGCGCCGTGCTATTCATCGACCTCGACCACTTCAAAGTCATCAACGACAGCCTCGGTCATCGCAGCGGCGACCTGCTGCTGCAGGCGGTCGCCGAACGGCTGCGCGGTCATCTGCGTGAAATTGATACCGTCGCGCGGGTCGGCGGCGATGAATTCGTGCTGGTGCTGCCCGACATGCATGAGGAAACCGCCGCAACGGAAGCCGCGCAACGCGTTCTCACATCGCTGGCGGAACCATACCTGATCGACGGCCACCTGCTGCAGGTGACGCCGAGTATCGGCATCAGCCTGTATCCGAAAGACGGCAGCGAGGTCGAAATCCTGATCAGCCGCGCCGACTCGGCGATGTATCACGCGAAACAGATGGGGCGCAAGAATTATCAGTTATTTGCAGTCGAGCCGCCGTAAACAAGGAGCCGTCCGATTCATCCGGCACCGCTGCCGACGCCCTTGAGGAATGACGCGGGTCCCAATCCACGCGCGGACTTACCGCGAGCGACTTCGCTTTTCCCACTTGCGCTCGACCGAACTCAACACCGTGCCGTCCGGCGCAACCGTATCGAGCCGCACGTCGAAGCCCCATAGCCGCGCGACGTGCTTGAGCATTTCGTCGGTTTGCTGATTCAACGGGCGCCGCTGAAATTGCGTGTGGCGCAGCGTCAGCGCCCGGTCGCCGTGCGTGTTGACTTGCCAAACCTGGATGTTCGGCTCGCGATTGCCGAGATTGTATTGGTTGGCCAATTGCTGCCGCACATACGTGTAACCGCTCTCGTCGTGGATCGCCGAGACGCTCAGCTTGTCCTCCTTGTCGTCGTCCAGCACCGAGAACAAGTGGAATTCGCGGATCAACTTGGGAGACAGGTATTGCGCGATGAAACTCTCATCCTTGAAGTTGCGCATTGCAAAGTCGAGCGTCTTGTGCCAGTCGCTGCCGGCGATGTCGGGGAACCACTCGCGATCCTCGGCGGTTGGCGCTTCGCAAATGCGCCGGATGTCGCGCATCATGCCGAAACCGAGTGCATACGGGTTGATGCCGCTGTAGTGCGGGCTGCTGATCGGCGGCTGGTACACGACGTTGGTATGGCTTTGCAGGAATTCCATCATGAACCCGTCGCCGACCACGCCTTCGTCATAAAGTTGATTGAGGATCGTGTAATGCCAAAACGTGGCCCAGCCCTCGTTCATCACCTGGGTCTGACGCTGCGGATAAAAGTATTGAGAAATCTTGCGGACGATGCGCACGATTTCGCGCTGCCACGGCTCCAGCAGGGGCGCGTATTTTTCGATGAAATACAGCAGGTTTTCTTGCGGCTCGGACGGGAAGCGCGTCTCGACCACGTCCGCTTCGACATGCTCGCGGCGCGGCACGGTGCGCCACAGATCGTTGATCTGTCTTTGTAGATAGATCTCGCGCTCTTGCTGGCGTTCGCGCTCCTTGGCCAGCGACAATTTGGCCGGCCGCTTGTAGCGGTCGACGCCGTAGTTCTGCAGCGCGTGACAAGAGTCGAGCAACAGTTCGACCGCGTCGATGCCGTGACGCTCTTCGCAATCGGCGATGTAGCGCTTGGCGAACACCATGTAATCGACGATCGCATCGGCGTCGGTCCAGGCGCGGAACAGGTAGTTGCCCTTGAAGAAGGAATTGTGGCCGTAGGCCGCGTGCGCAATCACCAGCGCCTGCATGGTCAGGCTGTTTTCCTCCATCAGGTACGCGATGCAGGGATTGGAATTGATCACGATTTCGTATGCCAGGCCCATCTGGCCGCGCCGGTAGCTTTTTTCGGTCGATAGAAAATGCTTCCCGAACGACCAGTGGTGGTAGGACACCGGCATGCCGACCGACGTGTAGGCATCCATCATCTGTTCGGCAGTGATGATCTCGAGCTGATTCGGATAAGTATCCAGGCCGAAGCCCTTGGCGACCCGAAGAATTTCGGTGTGCGCCTGTTCGATCAGCTCGAACGTCCATTCCGATTGTTCCGGCAGGCGCGGCGGCTTCCTGATCTTCTTGGGGGCTTTGGTCATTTCGGCTGCTTCTTGAACAGTTCACGGAACACCGGATAGATGTCGGCCGGCGATTCGATTTTCTGCATCGCAAAATGCGCGTGATGATCGGGTACCTGCAGGTACTCCTGCCACAGGTTTTGCGGTTCGCCTTCCGTGATTTCGACATAGGCAAAATACTGTACCGCCGGCATCACGGTATTGATCAGCAGCTGGCGGCAGGTCACGGAATCGTTGTCCCAGTTATCGCCGTCCGACGCCTGCGCGACATAGGCATTCCACTCGCTGCTGGCGTAGCGCTCATGCATGATCTTGGTCAACAGGTTGAGGGCCGACGACACCACGGTGCCGCCCGATTCGCGCGAATTGAAGAATTCGTGCTCGTCGACCTCGGCCGCCTGCGTGTGATGGCGGATGAACACGACCTCGATCTTGTCGTAGGCGCGCGTCAGGAACAGGTAGAGCAGGATGAAGAAGCGCTTGGCCGTGTCCTTTTTGGTTTCATCCATCGAACCGGAGACGTCCATGATGCAAAACATCACGGCCTGGCTCGACGGTTTCGGCACCTTGATGCGGTTGCTGTAGCGCAGATCGAATGGGTCGATGAACGGAATCGCCAGCAGCCGCGTGTGGATGTGATGAATTTCCTTTTTCAGCGCGATCACGCGCGGGTCGTCGGGCGGCGCCACCAGCAGCAAGGCCTCCAGTTCCTGTTCCGCTTCCCGCAAGCGCTGCCGGCTGTGTCCGCCGACTGCGATGCGACGCCCCAATGCGCCGCGCAAGGAGCGCAGGATATGGATATTGGTGGTGGTGCCGGACAGCTTGTAGCCGGCGCGCTGGCTCTTGAATTCGGTGGTGGACGCGAGTTGCGTCTTCACCATGTTCGGCAACTCGAGGTCGTCGAAGAAGACATTCATGAATTCTTCGCGCGACAGCTCGAAGATGAAATCATCTTCGCCGGTCTGGTCGCTGTTGCTGGCCTGGCCGCGGCCGGATCCGGCGCCGCCGCGCGGCCGTGCGATGCGGTCGCCCTTCAGGTATTCCTTGTTGCCCGGGCTGACCGTTTCCCACACGCCGCCGTGGGCATGGCCGAAGTTCGGTTCGTTGACGTCCTTCACCGGAATCGCCACCTTCTCACCGCTCTCGACATCGGTGATGGAACGCCCTTTTATTGCACGCGCGACTGCATCCTTGATCTGGCCCTTGTAGCGCCGGATGAAGCGTTCGCGATTGACCGCGGACTTCTTCTTGCTTTGCAGACGCCTGTCGATAAGGTAAGCCAAGCTATTCTCTCTATAGTGTTGGGGACAGAGTACCGTCAAGCGGCATCGAGATAATTCGGCGCGCTACGGCGCCTCACAAACTCTGTCCCGCAATGCATTAAGAAGACTTCCTGACGCGCAGATACCAATCGCACAACAGCCGCACCTGTTTCGCCGTGTAACCCTTGTCCACCATGCGCGCGACGAACTCCTGATGCTTGTTGACATCGTCGGCGGTCGCTTTCGCATTGAAGGAAATGACCGGCAGCAGCTCTTCGGTGTTGGAAAACATCTTCTTCTCGATCACGGTCCGCAGTTTTTCGTAGCTGGTCCAGACCGGGTTCTTGCCGGCGTTGTGCGCGCGCGCGCGCAACACGAAGTTGACGATCTCGTTGCGGAAATCCTTCGGGTTGGAAATGCCGGCCGGCTTCTCGATTTTCTCCAGTTCGTTGTTGAGCGCATCGCGATCGAAACTCTCGCCGGTATCCGGATCGCGGAATTCCTGATCCTGAATCCAGAAGTCGGCGAACGTCACATAGCGGTCGAAAATATTTTGGCCGTACTCGGAATAACTCTCCAGGTAAGCGGTCTGGATTTCCTTGCCGATAAAGTCGACGTAGCGTTGCGCCAGGTATTCCTTGATGTACGCGAAATACTTTTGTTCGGTTTCCGGCGGGAATTGCTCGCGTTCGATTTGCTGCTCCAGCACGTACAGCAAATGTACCGGATTGGCGGCGACTTCGGTCGTGTCGAAATTGAACACCTTCGACAAGATCTTGAATGCGAAACGCGTCGACAAGCCGTTCATGCCTTCATCGACGCCGGCGTAGTCACTGTATTCCTGGCGCGACTTCGCCTTGGGGTCCGTATCTTTCAGGTTCTCGCCGTCATACACCTGCATCTTGCTGAAAATGCTCGAATTTTCCGGTTCCTTCAGACGCGACAATACGGAAAACTGCGCCATCATTTTCAGCGTGCCGGGCGCACATGGCGCCTGCGACAAAGACGAGTTGCGCACCAGCTTGTCGTAGATCTTGATTTCATCGGTCACGCGCAGGCAGTACGGCACCTTGACGATATAAATTCGATCGAGGAAGGCTTCATTGTTCTTGTTGTTCTTGAACGCCTTCCATTCCGACTCATTCGAGTGCGCCAGCACGATGCCGTCGAACGGGATCGCACCGAAACCCTCGGTGCCTTTGTAATTGCTTTCTTGCGTCGCCGTCAGCAACGGATGCAGCACCTTGATCGGCGCCTTGAACATCTCGACGAATTCCATCAACCCCTGGTTCGATAGACACAGGCCGCCCGAATAGCTGTAGGCGTCCGGATCATCTTGCGCATAATCCTCCAGCTTGCGGATATCGACCTTGCCGACCAGCGACGAAATATCCTGATTGTTTTCGTCACCCGGTTCGGTCTTCGAAATCGCAACCTGTTTCAGCACCGACGGATAGCGCCGCACGACGCGGAACTGGTTGATGTCGCCGTTGAATTCGTGCAAGCGCTTGACCGCCCACGGGCTCGGAATCGTGCGCAGGTAGCGGCGCGGAATGCCATAGTCCTCTTCGAGAATGACGCCATCTTCGTCCTCGTTGAACAAGCCGAGCGGCGATTCATTGACCGGCGAACCCTTGATGCAATAGAACGGCACCTTCTCCATCAGGGACTTGAGTTTTTCCGCGATCGACGACTTGCCGCCGCCGACCGGTCCCAGCAGATAGAGAATTTGTTTGCGCTCTTCCAGACCTTGCGCCGCATGACGGAAGTACGCGACCACCTGCTCGATCACTTCTTCGGTGCCGTAAAACTCACGGAACGCAGGATAGATCTTGATGACTTTGTTGGCAAAGATGCGCGAGAGCCGGGAATCGTTGCGGGTATCGACCAGCTCGGGTTCGCCGATCGCCGCCAGCATACGTTCCGCGGCGGAGGCATAGGCGAGAGAATCGCGTTTGCACAGATCCAGATATTCCTGCAGGGAGAATTCTTCCTCCTTGGTGCGCTCGTACCGTGCCGTGTAGTTGTCAAAGATTTTCATGTGAATGTCCTTTGAGTCCTTCGAATAAATCCACCGCTCGTTGACTGTCGGATGGAGACAGTACCGGTTGCGCGACATTTAAATAATACGCGCACTTTCCGATTGCTGCGCAGTAATTTCAGTGTAGATCATTTTAAAAAAAATATCGGCTTCGCATGCGAACAAAACCGCGATAAACCGGTCTCTGTTTTCCGCATGCCGCATCCGGCATAAAACGCGCGATTCGATGATTCGATTGTGCGAATCACATGGCAATAGAAGATATCCGGCGCGCGATTGCGCTGCAACATTCTCGTCACCGCATCGATTTTCCGCATGCCGCTGAACGGGGTTTCCAGTTGTTATGGCAGCCTGTCTCGTTGGTTGCCGGACGCTTGCTGCGCCTTCGCGTTCGCTTATTTTTTTGTTCCGGCTTTCTGATTTGCAAGCATGCGATATCGCGCGCAATCGCGCTCACGGCGGACGCGATGTTTTACCGCTACTGCGATTCTTTTGCGCGCATGAAGTTCCGCACCGTCCGCACAACCACGAGAGTCGATCGCCGAGCAGACGTCGACACGGCGCTACCCGCCGGCGCTGGCAAGCGCCCCGCAAAACGGCAACCGTCATCGCGATGATCGTCAATTCCCGAGTGCGCACGCCCCGGCTCGCGCCGCACCGGATATGCTGATCAGGACGCGTGCATGGGGTCAACAACGGATTGGATCGCGTCCTTCGCGATGTCGCAGAGCGCGCCTCCGTCCGCTCTCTGCGCCAGGTAAATATTGGCCGATTCTGCGCGGTCGTTGGACTTAACGTTCGGCAATGCGCATGGTTCAATCCCGTGCCGCAAGCAGTCTGACGAATGCTTTTGCAAAGGAATGTACGTCACCGGGCCAGCGCGCGGAAAGGTAATTGCCGTCGCGGACCACCCATGCGGCGCGCGCGTCGCCGGGGCGGTCGCGCACGAGGCCACTGGTTTTCAGAAAGTGATGATCTGCGCTGCGCGGAACATCGAGAAAATCGCTATCGCTCGCCAGCGCTCGTTTGACCTCGGCCTCGACGCTCCAGTACCCGGCCGCCTCGCCCTTCGATTCGTGATAGGTACGGTAATACGCCGGATCCCAGAAGCGTGCGAAGTATTTCGCGAGCTGCCACGCGCTGCGTTCGAGTTTCCAGGTCAGCGCGGTCGTCTTGCGTCCGTACAGAACCGACTTGCCGCTGCTTGTGGAAATCGAGCGCGCAGCCAGCAGCACGCCATGACAGATGGCGGCCACCGGTTTGGGCCGGCCCGATGCATCCCGTGCTGTAAAGAATTCGGCAACAAATCCCTGCAGCGTCCTGTCTTCCAGGTACTGCTTCATGCCCTGCGCATGGCCGCCCGGCAGCAGCAGGCCGTCGTAGTCCTGGGCCTGCAGTTGGTCATAGCGCAGCGGTTGCAAAAAACCCTGGTCCTGCTCCAGCTGGCGATATGCGTCGCGCCCGAAGCGATCCGCGCGCAGCAGCAAGCCGACCATCCGGACCTGCCGTAATAGCGGAATCCAGCCCCACGGGTCGAGCCCTGCGCCGCTGATCATGATCGGATCGGCACGGCCGCGTTTCCCGTCCGGCGTGGCGAACGCGACATCGTGCCCGGCGTCGTGCAGGATCTTCCAGCTGACGGCCACTTCGGTCGGGTCGAAATCCCGTTTCGGGATAGGGATGATTATTTTCATGCGGGACCTTTCCGGCCGATGCGGCCACGGTTGAACGCCTACGATACACGCTCCGACCGGTGTATCGCTGCGCGGCGCCGGTCGCCGCATTGCCTCACGATGCGGGCAGCCTGATCGTCGCGCTGAGGCCGCCGCCTGGATGATTCGTCAACAGCAATTCGCCGCCATGCGCTTGCACGATGCCGCGCGCGATGCCGAGCCCCAGACCCATGCCGCCTTCGTTCTGGTCGCGCCCATGCTCCAGCCGTACATACGGTTCGAACAAGCTGCTGAAAGCGTCCTCCGGCACACCCGGGCCATGGTCGCGAATCTGGATTTCGATCGACTCGATGGTCGCGGATACGGAAATTTCCACCGCCTCGCCATAATGCAGCGCGTTGTCGAGCAGGTTGCCGATCGCCCGCTTGAGTGCCAGCGGCTTGGCCATGACCGACAGGCCGGATTCGGAAAATGAGACCTCGTGTCCGGCCAGGCCCGCGCCGCGTATCATCCGGCCAATCAGCGCATCGAGACGGACCTCGGTCGGGTTCTCGTGGATATCGCTATCTTTTACGCACTGCAGGGCACCCTTCACCATCATGTCGAGCTCGTCAAGATCGTCATGAAATTCCGTGCGGAGCGCATCATCATCGAGCAATTCGGCGCGTAGTTTCAGGCGCGTAATCGGCGTGCGCAAATCATGTGATATCGACACGAAAAGCCGCTCCCGGTCTTCCAGGTAGCGCTGAATGCGTTCGCGCATGGCGCCGAACGCGCGTGCCGTGTTGACAAATTCGCGACTGCCGCTTTCCGGGAGTGCCGGCATGTGTTCGCCGTTGCCAAACGCCTGTGCCGCCTCGGACAATGCTGCCAGCGGACGCGTAATCCAGCGCACCACCAGAATCGACAACAGCAATACGGCGGCCAACGACAAGCCTTGCGGCAGCAGGCGGTCCAGTGCCATCGGATCGCTGGTTTCAAGAAAATAGGGATTCGGCATCAGGCTCGCGAGATAGAGCCAGTGGCCCGACTCCATTTCCACTTGAATGACCAGGATAGGTGCCGGCTTCGGGGTCAGCAACAGGATCGCCTGGACCCAGTTATCGGGCAGATCGCTCAGATTCGAGCCGTCCTCGGAGACCTTCAGATTATCCGGCCAGGCCAACGCGATCCGGTAATTCGACACATGCGGAACATCTTCCCGCATCGTCTTCTCGATTTGATCGATCGCGATCCGGGCCAGCGGCCGGCTCTCGATTTCACGAATCCGGAGCGGCGCGCGGTTGAGGTTGACAAAGAAACGGGTGCCGCCCATTTCGCGTGCCTGCTTGATGATCAGCGGCCGGTAGTTCGGCGGCAAACTCAGGAAGTAGCGCACCGCGCTCGCTGCGCTGTGCGCCAGGTGCTGGGATGCCGTCTTCACATCGCTGCGCGACGCGATGCGCAGTTGTTCGGCCCAAATCAGGTTGCCCGCCAATTGCGTCAACATCACGCCGACCACCATCACGATGGACAGCCGTCCCAGCAGCGATTGCGGCAGGATCCAATCGAGCAACCTGGCGGAGCGCGCCGGTTCAGGCATTCGAGACGCTGACATCGGCCGAGAAAACATAGCCGGCCCCGCGCACGGTCTTGATCAACAGCGGCTGTTTGCCGCCATCGTTCAGCCGCAGGCGCAGCCGGCTTATTTGCACGTCCAGCGAGCGATCCAGCGGACCGGCATCGCGCCCCCGCGTTTCTTCACACAGCACATTGCGATCGAGGATGACCCCCGGATGTTCGATAAAATACCGCAGCAATTGAAAGTCGAGGCCGGTGAGCGGGACGACCTGGCCCGATGCATCGACCACGGTGCGCGCGACGGTATCGAGCGTGAAGCCGACAAATCGATAGTATCGCGAAGCCGAAATATTCTCGATCCCGGCGCGCCGATGGATGGCCTTGATCCGCGCCAATAATTCGCGCGGGCTGTACGGCTTGGCGATGTAATCGTCGGCCCCCAGTTCCAGCCCGACGACGCGGTCGGTTTCATCGGAACTGGCGGTCAGCATGATAATCGGGACGTTGGAGCGGCGCCGGACGATCTTGCATAGCGCAAAGCCGTCGGTGTCGGGCAGCATCACGTCCAGGATCACCAGCGACAAGTCGTCGGCGCAGCGGTTGAATTCCGCCAGGAAAGCCTCGCCGTCGTGCGCCAGCCGCACTTCATACTGGTTTTTTTCCAGATAGGTTTTCAGGAGCATCCGCGTCTTCTGGTCATCGTCGACGATGAGTATCTTGCGCATTATTTCCCGTTCATTTTCTGGTCATCGCACGCGCGATCGCACCGAGCCGGCGCTGCGCTTCCGAGACGCTGATCTGGTCGTCCATGAAGAAGCGATGCACGACGGCGATCATGGCATCCTTGGTCATTTCATCGGTGGCCATCCGGTGCACCAGGCTGGGCACCTGAAACGCAGCGCCGCGCGAAAACAGCTTCCACGATGCGCGCGACCAGCTATCCATTTTCGACAGATCCGGATTACGCAGCACCGGTATCGATCCCTTGATTTGATTGTAATCGCTCTGGATTGCCGGCGACACGATGATCTGGGCCAGCTTTTCCTGCGCCTGCCGATGCGAACCGTCCGTGGCCAACATCACCAGTGTGTCGACATCGTACAGATGATAATTGCCGGTGTCCGGCACCGCCGTACAGCCGAACGCGCCGTCAGTGGCGAAGCCCCAGGCGTTCAGCTCTCCCTTCATGAAGTCGCCCATCACCATCATGGCCGCCCCGCCGTCGGCGAACTGGCGCGCGACCTCGGTCCAGAGGCGCTCTTGTATCGGCGAGGCCATCCATTTCTTCAGCATCCGCAGGCGCCCGAGCGCATGGGCGAGCCGGGGATCGGCAAACGCATGCGGATCCTTCCTGACAAATAGATCGCGGTAGAAAGACGGACCGCTTTCGGCCAGCACCAGCGTTTCGAACAAGGTCGCGACCTGCCACGGTTCGCTGCTCTGCGCCAGCGGAACGATGCCCGCCTGCTGCAATTTGGTGGCGACCCGCTCGAAGTCGTCCCACGTCTGCGGCGGCGCGAGGTCGTATTGGCTGAACAGCTTTCGGTTGTAGAACAGGGTGTTGATGCGATGAATGCCGAGCGGGGCGGCGACGAAATGGCCGCGCGGCTGAACTATCGCCAACACGGTCGGAAACAGCAGCTTGTCCCACTTGCCGCTGGCGGCCACCGAATCAAATTCGAGCAGCAAGCCCAGGTCCGCCCATTCGCCCAGCGTGACCATGCCGTTGAGTTGCGCGACTTCAGGCGCGTCGCCGGCCAGCACGCGGCTTTTCAGGACGATGCTGGCGCCGACCCCGGAGCCGCCGGGAATCAAGGCCTCGCGCCATTGAATATTTTCCTCGTTCAATTTTGCCGCGAGCACATTGATCGCCTTGTGTTCGCTGGTTGACTCCCACCAATGCAATACCTGGAGCGTCTGCGTCTGCGCCTGTGCCAAGCAGGGGCCCAAGCCGCACAGGACCAGTAGCAAGCAGCCACACAGCGCGAACGCGGGGCGGCGGCCGGCTTCGCGATACCGCAATGAAATTTTTCCCGGTGTTTGCATCGTCATCCCCTCCTGCTGGGCCTAGCCCAGGGTCCGCACGAGCCGAGCTGGTTCGCGCTGACAGCCGGATGGTCTTGAAGCCATGTTCCGACACGGCAAGACCCTGAAGGGTTCTTGCTGGACAGACTATAGCCGATGGCAGTCGCCGTGCGCAGGTAAGTATGCGTCCGGATTTGTAATGAATTGTTAGCTTTCATTGCGCTTCATTACAGCACAGGAAATAGCGCGTGCGCGTGTCTTTTCATTCCCGATTGAGCGCGTGAAGCGCCGCAGGCGGCAATCCAATGTAAGGAATCGTAACGCATTGCGGCGTTGCAACAAATTGCTTTGTTTATATAAAACAAGGACATAGACCCGGCTCCGACCAGTCAGTCGGCGTTGCTGTCGTTACAGAAATGTCGGTGCTAATGTCCGCTGGCTGCAACAACAAGCAATGAAATTTGCCGGTCAGCAGTGAAGGCCTTGCGACATGAAGCAGGCGTGGGACCGCGGCCGGATCGCCGGCC
>DHXL01000089.1:9972-10939 GCA_002415335.1 Oxalobacteraceae bacterium UBA5157 | reverse complement strand
CCGATCAGGGTCTCGATCCGATCGTAGTCGGCGGCGGTGCTGTCAAACATCCTGCCGACCCAGCCACGCCGCGCTTCTTCGTCGGCATAGTAGTCCGTCAGCGGTGAATGGGGAGCGTGGACGATGACGTCCTTCGGGGAGTTCAATTCGGTCATTGTCTGGTCCAGGGGGAGTTGATCGGTTGAGGAGTAAGGCTGCGAGAACTGTTCCGAGGCATGATTCTCGCCTGCGACCGCTACAGTAAACCAAATTGCGACGGCGCAGGAAACTCTGATTGCTTCGGTATCCGTCCAGACCCTGCCAGCCCTCCAAACCGGGACATTTGACAATGTCTTATCGATCAGCTGCCCATGCATCCGCCCTTGGGGGCGGCCGTGATCCGAATCAATTCATTGCTGCCGCCGCCGAACTGGTTGCCGCCAGTAAACGTCAGGCAACCCTCGCCTTTGTACATCGTCTGGATGCGTTGCACGTCGTTGCCGAAGTAGAACGGAATCCAGCGTTTGCCGGTTTCGTGCCGATACATGTCGTCCGCAGCGCCGATCAGGTCCGACACTTCGCGCATGGTCATGCCGATCTGCAATTTCGCGAAGCGGCTGTGAGGCGCGATCGAACCGATGATCTCACCATCGAATGCGCCGTTGCGCGACTTGACGATGCGAGCGCCCGGCGTGGACGGCTGAGCGGCCACTTTTGCCGTGGACTGTGGCGCGGGCGCGGCCGGCGTCGAGCCATTTGCTGCCGGACGGGTTGCGCAACCGACGATCAGGACGGATGCCGCTAGTGTGCCGATCAGTACTTTTATTGTCATGCGTTACTCCAGTAAGGGATTCAATTCGATGGACGAAGAACGCGCCGATTTGACGCGCAAAACCAGGTTTCTGCTCTTCAGGATGTTGTCAAATTTGCTTCAACGTTCGCATGATAAGGGGTAGCGCATCATTCTTTCAAGTATTATCCCTGCACC
>DHXL01000089.1:2093-9728 GCA_002415335.1 Oxalobacteraceae bacterium UBA5157 | reverse complement strand
TGCTATCGCGGGCTTGTCCCCGGACATCGGCGAATGCGATGTTCTGGTTATCGGCGGCGGACCCGCGGGCTCGACCGCCGCCGCGCTCCTGACCGAAAAAGGACACTGTGTCACGCTGATCGAGAAAGCTCACCATCCGCGCTTCCATATCGGCGAATCGCTGTTGCCGGCCAATCTTCCCCTGCTTGAAAAACTCGGCGTCGCCGACCAGGTAAGGGCGATCGGGATGGAAAAATGGGGCGCCGAATTCGTCTCGCCCTGGCACGACCACACACAGGAGTTCCAGTTCGCCGATGCGTGGGACAAGTCGATGCCGCATGCCTATCAGGTCGAACGCGCCGCCTTCGACGACATACTGATACGCAACGCACGCTCGAAGGGAGCAACCGTGATCGAAGGCTGCCGCGTCAGCGACGTCGCGTTTCTGCCCGACGATCAGGGCGCCGTGGTGCAGACCCAGTACGACGACGGTGCGGTGAAAACCTGGCGCGCGCGTTTCGTGCTCGATGCATCCGGCCGCGATACGTTTCTGGGCGCGCGTTTCAAGACCAAAGTACGCAACAAGAAACACAATAGCACTTGCCTCTACGCCCACTTCACCGGCGCCAGGCGCAACGAAGGGAAGGCGGAAGGGAATATCACGATATTCTGGTTCGAACATGGCTGGTTCTGGTTCATCCCGTTACAAGGCGGGAAGACCAGCATCGGCGCAGTCACCTGGCCGTACTACCTGAAGAGCCGCACGAAGCCGCTGCCGGAATTTTTCAAGGATACGATCGCGATGTGTCCGCAACTGATGGAACGCCTGGAAGGCGCCGAGCTCGTATCCGAGATCGATGCGACCGGCAACTATTCGTATGAGTGTACGCATACCCGCGGCGCCAATTACCTGCTGCTTGGCGACGCGTTTGCTTTCATCGATCCGGTGTTTTCGTCCGGTGTGATGATGGCGATGAACAGCGCGTTTGTCGGGGCCGACGCAGTCGATGCCTATCTGTGCCGTCCGTCCGAGGCAAAAGCCGCCTTCAAGCATTTTGACTACTGCATGCGGGTGGGGCCGAAACAGTTCTCATGGTTCATCTACCGCGTGACCAATCCGACCATGCGCGACCTCTTCATGGCGCCTGCCAATACGCTGCGCATGCAGGAAGCATTGCTATCGGTACTAGCCGGCGACGTATACGGCAAGACGCCGATCGGCCGCTCCTTGCTGGCCCTGAAATGCGTGTACTACCTGATTTCGTTCGCGAACATGAAGCGCACTTTCACGGCATGGCGCTGCCGTAGACACAATATCCGCAATGTCGATGCGGTTGCGGGACGATAGATTGATGAATCAGCAAACAGCGGCGCTGCAATGCGCGTATCTGGATTTTGAAAGCTTCACGGAGAACTTCGGGCGCTCGCAGCGTACGATGCTCGGCGCAGTGTGTTTTACCCCACTGGTTAATCAGTCGACCGTCACGCCATCGGGGGCGCCGCTGGCGCACGTAGCGATGCCGGCGTTCGATATCGCGGGCAGCGGGAATTCCACGTGCGAGGTCTGGGGCGCCGCCGGCGTCTTCACCTACGGACATCGCAATGCGCTGCATTACGGCCATAATGGAGAAATCCTGTTCGGCATGATCCAGTTGCCGGAAGCGGATTTCGATACCGATGCGGTACGCGATGCCGGCAAGACGCCGTTGCAGCAAGCGGGGGAGTCCGCCTATCGTGCCCTGTTCGAATTGATCGACGAATTGAATTTCCCGCACATCCTGCGGGTCTGGAACTACATCGCCGATATCAACGGCAGCAGCCACGGGAAGGAACGCTATCGCCAATTCAATACCGGCCGCCAGGATGGATTTCTCGGCAATGGCCGCAAGGTGACCGGCAGCGTACCGGCCGCATCCGCCGTCGGCTTTCGCGCGGGACCGCTCACGATCTACTTCCTGGCCGGCCGCGGCGCGGCACCGATCGCCATTGAGAATCCGCGCCAGGTCAGCGCGTACAAATATCCCGAAACCTACGGCCCGCGCAGCCCGACATTCTCGCGAGCCAGTGTCGCGCGACTGGGCGGAAGCGACGTGCTGTTCCTGTCCGGGACCGCCAGCATCGTCGGCCACGAAACGCTCCATGTCGGCGATGTCGTCGCACAGACCCGCGAGACGATGGCCAATATTTCGGCAATGGTAGGGGAAGCGAATCGGGTTGCACCGCAGGCCGGTTTCACGCTGGCCGACCTGTGCTACAAGGTCTATGTACGGCATGAGAAAGATGTCGCAGCCATTCATGGCGAGTTGCGGCGCACGCTGGGTCCGGCGGCGCGCCTGATGTTCCTGCAGGCGGATATCTGCCGCACCAACCTGGCGATGGAAATTGAAGCGACTGCGGGCCACCCGATGGATTTTTCGGTGCGCCCATGATGTCGTATCGTATTGCTTCGTATCAAATGGGACATGCGGTCGCGCGTTAATACAGCTCTCGCAATTATTTATGAAATTCTTCCTGCATGCCCTGCTCAGGGCCTACGAATACGTCGTCTTCTATCTCGGGCTGCTGCTGATCGGCTTGCTGTGCCTGCTGTGGTCATTGCCGGCCCTGGTATTGCATCCGCTATTGCCGGCGGCGCCGAGGCGGGTAGTGGGCCGTTTTGCGATCATGTGCGTGTTTCGCTCCTATCTGTCCATCCTCACGCTATCGGGACGTTTTCACTTCGATCTGGCCGAGCTTGATGCGCTCAAGGGTGAAAAATCGCTAATCATCGCACCCAACCATCCATCCCTGTGGGATGTGGTGCTGATCGTGTCGCGGCTGCCGGACGTCGCTTGCATCATGAAGGCGGAAATCCTCGGCAATATCTTTCTCGGCGGCGGAGCACGTCTCGCCGGCTATATTCGCAACGAGTCGCTGCGGCGCATGCTGATCCTGGCAATCGAGGATTTGCGGCGCGGCAGTCAGTTACTGCTGTTCCCGGAGGGCACGCGCACCGTGCGCCGCCCGATCGGTCCACTGAAAGGCAGTATCGGCGTGATTGCGTGCCGCGCCAAGGTGCCGGTGCAGACCGTATTGATCGAAACCGATTCGCCGTTTCTCACGAAGGGATGGCCCGTGTATAAAATGCCGCGCCTGCCGCTGACCTATCGGGTCCGTCTGGGCCGCCGCTTCGATGCGCCCGAAAACAGTGCCGCCTTCATGACCGAACTGGAACAGTACTTTGCCAAGGAGCTGGCGGTCGCCGGCTCCACCGCAGAGGATCCAGTGCCGGAGTCCAAAACGATGGCATTGAATTGAACCGCCCTTCCACCGCGTCCGATCATCCGATGAATTCTCGTTCCTCGACACACCTGGTGCTGATTCCCAGTTATAACCCTGGTCCAAAAGTGCTCGAGACGGTGCGTACCGCGCGCCAATACTGGGACCCGGTGTGGGTCGTGGTCGACGGCAGCACCGATGGCACTGCGGCGGGTCTGCAACAAATGGCGGCCGGCGATCCCGGCCTGCATATCATTGTGTTGCCGGCCAATGTGGGCAAAGGGGCGGCGGTATTGCACGGCCTGGACCAGGCAGCGGCGCGCGGCTTCACCCATGCGCTGACGATGGATTCGGATGGCCAGCATCCGGCGGAACTGATTCCCGGATTCATGGCTGAATCGATCAAGAAGCCGGGCTGCATGATACTGGGCAAGCCGGTATTCGATGCCGCAGCACCTGCCTTGCGGGTCAAGGGGCGCGAGATCTCGAACTGGTGGGCCAACCTGGAAACCCTGTGGGCCGGGATTGGCGATTCACTGTTCGGCTTTCGCGTTTATCCGGTGGAACCGCTGCGTGCTGTCATGCGCGGCCAGCGCTGGATGCGGCGCTTCGACTTCGACCCGGAAGCGGTGGTACGGCTGTGCTGGCGCGGCGTCAAACCGGTCAACGTGCCGGCGCCGGTGCGCTATTTCACGATCGCGGAAGGCGGCGTATCGCACTTCCGCTATCTGCGCGACAACACGCTGCTGACGTGGATGCATACGCGCTTATTGTTTGGATTCATTGCGCGCCTGCCGATGCTGTTGATCGGCAGGTTGCGTGGATAGGCGGCTTACTCGCGGCGTGTCCCACCGCACAGACCGGTTGTACGGGGCAACCTAATCTTGCCTTACCCGCATCACCTTGTTGCGGCTAAGGAAGAAAATTGAATTCTGCAAAACTGGCGTTGATAGCCGCCTGTCTGGTTAGCGCGGCAGCTGCACCCTCATCGTTCGCCGCCGGCGTGCCTCTTACCATCGACGCAGTTAACTCGGCCGAGCAATTGAAACCGGTCGGCGCCGGCAAAAAGAATGCCTCCGTCCTGCGCGCACAAATCCTGTTGGACCGTGCCCATTTTTCTTCGGGCGAAATCGATGGCGCCTACGGCTCCAATATGCGTCAAGCCCTCGCGGGCTACCAGCGAAAAAATGGCCTCGACGTGAATGCGACAATCAATACCGCGACCTGGGCGGCGCTAAACGCCGACACCGCCGCCGCGCTGGTGCCTTACACGATTCTGGACAGCGATGTCGCCGGCCCCTTTAATCCTGTGCCGGAAGGTATGGCCGACAAAGCCAACATGGCGACGCTTGGTTTTTCCAGTATCGACGAAGCACTCGGTGAAAAATTCCATATCAGTCCCGGTTTGATGAAGCGATTAAACCCGGGCAAGGATCTGATGCGTGCGGGCGAAGAAATCATCGTGCCCAACGTGCTCGATACGGAACCGTTGCCGAAAGCCCGGAAGATCATCGTCGATAAATCCGACGGCACACTCACGTTGATCGATACCGAAGGCAACATCATGGCACAGTATCCGGCCACGACCGGAAGCGCGCATGACCCCCTGCCGCTTGGCGCATGGAAGGTGAAAGGGATTTCGCATAATCCGGTATTTCGCTATAACCCGAAGTTATTCTGGGACGCCAATTCGGCAGACAAGAAGGCGACGATTCCGGCCGGCCCGAACAATCCGGTCGGCGTCGCATGGGTCGATTTAACGAAAGAGCATTACGGCATCCACGGCACGCCTACCCCTTCGACGATCGGCAAGACGCAATCGCACGGGTGTATTCGGCTGACGAATTGGGATGTGATGTCGGTGACGCTATCAGTGTCGACTGGCACCGAAGTGCTGCTGCAGGAATGATGAGCATGGATTATCCGGCCCACACCTTCGTGTCGCTGTTCTATGACGGCGACGCACCGCGTCGACGAATCGGGAGGGTAGCGCTGTGAAATGGCTCTTACTCTTCTTGGCCGGCGCGTTGTGCGGCGCCGGCGCCCTCTCTCTGTGGCAAGGCAGTAAGCCGGCCGAGCGCGCGTCATCGCCCCGTTCCGCGGTCGCGCCGGCCGCCATCGCGGTGGCCCCCGTCACGGTCGCTCCGGTCGCTATCCCGGCACCGCCGGCAGCCTTGCCAAGCCCCGAATCCGCGGCGAGCGTGACGCCGGCCGCTTCGGTGGACTCGACGACCGCCGACTTGCCGCTCCAGCCTCCCGTTTCTGTCGCTCCCGCTCCTGTCACTTCCCTCGTGGCGCCACCGATGGCCGGCGCCGACACCAAGCCGGCTGACAAGCTTCTGATTCCAGTCGTTGGCATCAAGGCCAGCCAACTGACCGACACCTACGATCAGGCGCGCGGCAAGGAGCGTCGTCATGAAGCGCTCGATATCATGGCGCCCAAAGGTACCCAGGTGGTTGCTGTGGCCGACGGCAAGGTCGTCAAGCTGTTTAACAGCAAGCCAGGCGGACTGACCGTGTATCAATTCGACGTGACCGAAAAATTTGCCTACTACTATGCCCATCTCGATCACTATGCGGACGGCGTCGCCGAAGGGACGTACTTGAAGCGCGGCGATCTGGTCGGCTATGTGGGCAGCACTGGCAACGCCGATCCCGCCGCGCCGCATCTGCATTTCGCGATCTTTGCGCTGACGCCGGAAAAACAATGGTGGAAAGGCGCGGCGCTCAATCCTTATCCGTTATTGCGGGAATAGCTGCTGTTGCGCGAAGCCCGAGGCATACGAAGTCGGTTTTCGATGCAACTTCATCGGCGCCGTCCTGTGTTGAACACCGCGCATAATAATTCCGTGCGGCAACCGACACATCACTCGGTTTGGCGATAAGCTGCGCTACCGTCCGGTGACGCCGCCATGGCGCCGGCACACCCGGCTAATGTGCTTCGACCCATCGCGGCAGCTGACCAGGACGCGATGTACTTTGACGCGCGGTCGAGCGTGTGGCCGGCGATCGATATCACGCGTTGCTGCTCCCGGATTGATCGGACGTGCGCTGCCCGAGCCGAAATAGACCTGTGCCTGTGCGACTGGACTGATGCCGAGAACCAAGGCTGCGATACAAATTAGTTTTTTCATGTTTTCTTGACGATGAAGTGACCGCCATTTGCGGGGAATTTGAGGCCTCTCAATCTAAGCTCGATTCGACGCGCGGTCTGTGCGGCGCCGAACGTGCCCTGCCGAGACGGCGACGCATAACGTCATGTCATTGGCCGACCGTCGTACGACTTGAAGACTTCATGGTTCGACCGGATTTCGGGCAGCACGTAGACGATGCCTTTGGTATTTCTGAAGGTAGGGATAACGACCTTGTCGAAGAATTTTGCCGGCACGTTGATGCAGCCGTAGGAGATGCGGTTATCAAGCACCGTCGGCGTGGCCAGGCGCTCTGCCCGGCGTTCCTTCGGGTTACTGGTAATCACGCGATGCAGGGAAATCGCCGCGGCGTAATCGATCCAGAGAAGGTCCTTGCCGTGGATATTGCGATCGAGCGCGGCCACGAAGCGGCCCGCAGGCGTCGTGCGCTCCTCGGGGCGAATGGTCGATAACTTGCGGTCGCCGATACCGGGCACGGAATCATCTCCGCGCGCCAGGCCGAGCAGTGCGGGCGCTGTGCCGCGCAGTGACCCGTCGGCATGGAATACGAAGACCCTGGCCTCCTTCTTGTCGACAATCATGAACGAGAGGTTACGATTGTTGCCCGAATCGACGACCCAATCTGCCACCTGGATCGCTTCCGGCGATGCGTGTTCGAGCTTGAAGTCGGCGCGCTTCGGATGGTGCGGCGCCGACCGTGGCCGCACAAGGGTCGAGGCAATTACTGCATGTGCAATTTCGGCGCGCGGACCGGGCGCTTGTGCGGCGTCGGCCGCGAATGCTTGGTGGAACGCGAAGCTGCTGCTCAGTACCCCTATGCAAAGTGCATTGGCGACGGTGCCCGCGACAGTAACCGCAAGCGCGCGCGCCTGGTCCGAGCGACGCACACGGCGTGCCGTCGTGAACGCCTTAAACATTTTTCTATTGGTTATCATCTTGTGGAATTTGGCAGCAAGGAATCGAAACGGAGATCGCGCTATGGTCACGCCAGCGGCTGCTTTTTGTCTTCCGCTTTAGGTCCGATCTATCGCGCATCGGATGGTTGCGCTCATCGCGCGGCAACCTGCCCGGTCCGCTTGGTTAATCGAGCGGACCGGGCTCGCGCTTCTTAGTTGCGGTCCTGTTTGCGGCGCCGATGCGGCGGCACGACCGTATCCGGCGGCGTGTCGGGTGCCACGTCAACTGGCGGGACCACCACCATCGGCGGCACTTCGACCGGCGGCGGGACTGCCACCGGCGGCGCTTT
>DHXL01000089.1:0-1943 GCA_002415335.1 Oxalobacteraceae bacterium UBA5157 | reverse complement strand
CCGGGGCCAGACAAGCCTGCAGCGTGGGATAAGTCTGGCCGCTCGTCATGGTCCAGACGTTCGTGAAGTCCCAAGCCGGGCTCAAAGGCGTGTTGGCCGAGGTGGAGCTGGTGAAATTGACTTGCTCCTTCATGTCCGTGGTGGTCATGCCCTTGACGCCGGCACCGCCGGCGCTGAGGCCTTGACCCGATAACGTCAGGTCCCAGAAGCTGTTGCTGACCGTGCCGCCATTCATGAACCCCACCAGTCCGCCGACGGGAACCGCACCCGCCACATGCCCCGAAGAGTAGGTGTTGCTGATCAATCCATCGTTCCATCCGATCAATCCGCCGACATTGCCGCCGGCGGTCGCCACGTTGCCTTGGGCGTAGCTATTGCTGGTATTGCCGGTAATCCATCCCACCAGCCCGCCGACATAGAGGGCGGCAGTATTCACGTTCCCGGTGGCAAAGCTCCGGCTGACGTCGCCGGTGACCCATCCCGCCAGCCCGCCGACATAACTGCCGGCGCCCGTCACCGGCCCGGTCGCGGAGCAACAGACGATGTTGCCGGTGATCCAACCCACCTGCCCGCCGACATAGCTGCCGCTACCGGTCACAGCACCCGTTGCGGAGTTGTAAGTCAGGTTGCCGGTGACCCAGCCCGCCACTCCGCCGACGTAGCTGTCGGGACTGCCGTTGGCGGTCACCGCTTGCGCGGTGTGGCTGTTGAAAATGTCGCCGGTGGTGTGTCCTGCCAAATTCCCGACATAGCTGCCGCCGGTCACGCTTCCGCCCGCCAGCGTCACGTTCTTCAGCATCGAGCCGCCGGTACTCACCACGTAACCGAACAGGCCCACATTGTCCGTAAGAGGCCGATTGATCGTGAGGTTCCCGATGGTGTGGCCGAGGCCGTCGAAGTTGCCGTTGAAGGGGGTGGCCACCTTGCCCACCGGATCGAAGCCAGCACCGGTGTTCCAGCCACTAGTCGGGCTGGCATCGATGTCGCTGCCCAGCGCATAGTGGGTAGCCAGGTTGCCGTTCATCCCCTGCAGGTCGGTGGCGGTGATGCTACTCTGTGCGCCGAGGCTGGTGATGACGGTGTAGTTGATCGGGGCGCCGTTCGAACCCAGCTGAGTGGTGAAATTATTACCGGCGGGAAGACTCACCGGTGCCAGGACGATGTACTGGCTCGCGTTGCCCGAAGCGACGGTGGCCTGGCCGTATAGCAGCGACAGACTGGCAGTTCCCGTGCCGGTCATCGCCGCGTTGATATTGATGTTGTTCTGCGCGTTGAGAGTGAGCTTGTTGGCCGACCAGTTGACCGGATCGTTGACGTTGATATCGCCCTTGACGCCGGCGGCGCCCGAGCTGCTCAGGATGGTGACGTTGGTGCTCGCGAGATTTGCGCCCAATTGTGCGCCGGTGATATCGCCGCCGGTTGCGGCGATCGTGTAGTCCACCGGATCGATCAGCCAACTACCGGTCCGCCCCTGCCCCGGTATTGCAGCGGTGGTGACGCGCGCGCTGTCTTGCATTTTGAAGTGCGCCGCCGAGGTTTCGATAAAGCCGCCGTTGCCGCCTTTGGGGGCGCTGGCGTCCAGCATACCGCCCACGGTCACGGTGCCGGATTGCATGTCGCCCAGCAGCTTGATGACGCCGTCGTGGTTGTCGATCGTCTGGGCCCGGATCACGCCGGTGTTGTTGACGACGGTCGCAAGCAGGTTGCCCGCTGCTTGCGTGGTCATCAGCACTTGGCCGCCGTCAGCCTGAAGCAGGCCGCCGTTTTGAGCCAATGCGTTGACCGCACCCTGGTCGACTGTGACCGCGAGTAGTTGATCATCCATGACGTCGAGCGTGAGCGCGTTGCCGGCGGCAAGTGCCACCGTGCCGCGGTTGGCCGAGATGGTCCCTTCGTTGCTGACGCGCGCCCCCAACAGCACGACATAACCGCCGTCGGCTGCG
>DHXL01000359.1:2891-6414 GCA_002415335.1 Oxalobacteraceae bacterium UBA5157 | reverse complement strand
GTGACTTCGGTGGCGAGATCCGGGTTGGTCGCCAGGCCCATGAAGGAGCCGGCGCGCTTGCGCGTCTCGCGGTATTCGGGCAGGTAGCGGCCGGCCTGGCGCATCAGCCACAGCGGCGTGTAGTCGGTCGGCTGGCGCAGCAGCGCGCGCAGGAAGGTGTCGTTTTGAAGCGGAGCGAATGGAGATGGCATTACCGGCTTTCCGATGATTAGAAGTCAGGCAAAGAGCAGGACCGCGGGCTGCGTCGCGCGCAACCTGCAGACTCATCTCTTCGCAAGCCATGGGGATACGTTCTGAGCGAGGTCGGAAGCACTGCGCGCCTGTATTCTCCGGCTTTCGCAGCGCCGCTTGCAGGCTCGCTCACAAGGGTTTTTGCGAATTGTGATAGCCGACCATGCCACCCCAGATACTTTTCTTGCAGGTCACGTTCGAAAATCCGACCAGCCGGAACACTTCGGACAACTCTTCCGGTGTATAAAAATGGTGAATGGCATCTTTGAAATATTCGCCACATTCGCGGGATGCATCGGTGGAGCCAAAGACCAGTGCGGTCAAGCCGACCGACAGGCGCAAGAACTTCAGATAGAACCATTCAACAATTCGGTTACTCGGTTTGAGCATGTCGCAGTGGTAGAAATGGCCGCCGGGTTTCAGCACACGCAGGATCTCGGGCAACACCCTGTCCAGCTGCAGATGGCGCGACGCGGCCTGCAGCGTGATGACGTCGAAGGTATTGTCCGCGAACGGCAACTGGTGCACGTCCTGGATGATGCTGTCGATGTGCACGTGGTATTTCGCGGCACGCTTCTGCCCCTCTTCCTGCATTTCCTTGCTGCGGTCAATCGCGGTTACGGTCATGTCGGGCTCTTTTTGCAGCAGCCGGATTCCCACGTCGTTGGTGCCGGCACAGACGTCCAGCGCCCGGTAGGACGGCCGCAGTTCGATCGTCCTGACGAACTGCCAGACCCACAACTCCCATAGTCCCAGACTCGCGACGATATTGCCCGGGCGATAGTATTGGGGAACATCCTCAAACACCTTCGGAATCAGCTCTTTCCAGATATGCGAAAAGAGCGCGTGCCGCTTCTGTTCTCGCTGCTCGAATATCCCCGATGTAATCGATGTTAACGTGGTGGGTTCCATAATGATTCTCCAATAATTGAGCCGAGCAAAATATTCAATGCCACCTCTTGCAAAGCCGCGCGCGACGGCATCCTTGCATCAACAGCCCCTCAAGAACCCTTGAATTTTGTCAAGTCCTGCAAGCAAGACTGCTCGCACGGAAAATCGTCGTTCAGTACCGTGCGTGGAAAAATCTACACACGTTCCGATCGCATTGCCCGCTTGAGGCAGTTCGTCCTGACTGCCGCGCTCGACCCGTTTCCTTAGCGCGAAAGGATCCATTTGCTGATCGCTTTCAGATCGGAAGCGTCCTTGGTCTCGATAATCTTGTGGTCTTCCTGGGTGCCATCATCGAACTTGACCTTTGGCCCCGTCGTCATTTGCTTGATAACGTCGCTCTCGCCCTCGGGCTTGCCCTTGTACTTGGCCGCGACCTTTTTGTAGGATGGGCCTTTCTTTGCCTTGTCGATGGCGTGGCACTTGAAGCAGCCCTGTTTTTTCAGGTACGGCTCGACGTCCGCGTCGTCCATGGCGGCAAGCGCCGGGATGGCAAACGATACGGCAGCGGCCAAGGCGGCGATTTTTAACAGCTTGCTGGCATTGATTTCGAATTTCATGATTTCCTCTTTCAAAAAATTAGACATAAATCGGTACACATCTTGGAGCTGTCGCCTGCCGGCAGTCGCCAGCTCCGATCTTGCTTGCCCGAGGCGTTTTCGCTCAGGCTGGGTTACAACAACTAAGCACCGCCACCGAAGAAGCCAATCGCGATCAGTGTCAGCAAGGTCAAGCCGCACGCGATCAGCGTCAAGCCTAGAATCTTCGCGCCGATCCTGAACGGAGCCGAAGGCCCATCGACCAGATATTTTTCAAGCTGGCCGGTCTCCACCAGACGCTGATACTGCGCCGTGTGCTCGTGCTTGAACTCGTCCAGCGATTGCACGCCGGTGAACATCACCACATCAGGCGGCGGCAACTTGTCGGGCCGGAAGTGGTTGTTGAAGAAGTGCACCGTGAACAGGAAGACCGCAGCCAGGAACGCTTCCTCGCCATGCACCACCATCGCCACGTTGAACACCCAACCAGGCAAGACTTTGGCAACAAGGTGCGGGAAGGCGAGCATCATGCCGCTGCCGCCAATGATGGCCATACCCCAGAACACCGCCCAGTAATCGAACTTCTCCCAGTAGGTCCAGCGTTCCAGGATCGGACGCGGTCCCTTGCCGACGAACCATTTGAACATCCCGATGATGTCATACATATCCTTCCAGTTCGGCACGAAGGAATCGACTCCGAAGAACTTGAAGGTCTTCCGATTGCGCACGATGTTGGTCGACACTGCAATCAGGTGGATGAAGAATATCCCGAGCATGGTGAACGCGGAAATCCGGTGGATGATGCCCGCATTCCTCGGGCCACCAAGCGCGCCCATGATCGCCTTCGCCCAGGCAGTCTGACCGTAGAACACCGACATGCCCGTGAGCACCAGCAGCATGACGGTGATAGCGAAGATCAGGTGGGCGAGGCGCCACATCGGGCCGAAACGCCGCACGTACTTGACGGGAGCCTGCGACCTGCGATCACCGGCTGGCAACTCCGGCGGCAATGCATCGGTACGAATATGCCAGCGTGACTTGCCTTCTTTACGGTCCTTGTACTCGCGATACCACCAGAGCGTCGAATGAGCCCAGAAGAATGCGAAGACGCCAATCAGCAGCGCGGCCATGAATTTGGTGGCGATCCAGATTTCCGGATAGCGGGCAAAATTGTTGCTGGTGCCGTGCGGACTGAAGGAGATGAAACCGGCCGTTGCCTTCGGCAAGTCCTTCTTGCCGCTATGGCACTGCTGGCAGGTCTTCAGGAGGTTTTTCTTGTTCACGCGCGAATCCGGGTCGTCCGCCTTAAGGATGCCATGACTGCCGTGGCAGTCGAAACACTTGGCGGTATACGCATAGCCCAGGGTGTTGACCTGGCCGTGATACGAGGCCTTGTAGGAAGCAAACCGCTCCTCGTGGCAGTTGCCGCAATTCGCAGTGATCGTCAGCTTGGCCGCGTCGGACGATGTGTTGCCGATCGCATGGGTGGTATGGCAATCGGAGCAGACCGCCGCCTTCATGTTCTTCTTTTCCAGCACTTCCTTGCCATGCACCGAGGCCGCGTAATCCTCGAGCTCATCGCTATGACATTTTTCACCGCAGAGACTTGGTATCGTCAGGCGCCACTCCGCGCGCCGGATGGTGCCGGCAGCGGGCACGTCGAAGGTATGCACATCATGACAGTCGCCGCATGTCGCATTGACATGGGTCTTGTCTTCCTTGTTCGGCTGCGCATGAAACGACTTCTTGTACGCTTCGATGTTCTGAACCACTACGCCGAGGCGCGCCTCTTCCTTGGTCAACTT
>DHXL01000359.1:1146-2714 GCA_002415335.1 Oxalobacteraceae bacterium UBA5157 | reverse complement strand
TTTATTGGCATCATGACAGCTCTCGCAGGTGGCGTTGTCCAATTTTCCCGTCGCGACGACCGCGGTGCCCGCTGCGCTCGCTTCGGCTGTAGCGGCGACGGCTTGCGATTGCCCGCCGAGCATGCTTCCAAACAGGCAGATGCATCCCGCCAATACCCACGCTTTCAAGTTTCTATTCTTCATGTTTTTCGTAGACTGCTTCAGGTTGTAACCGCACAGTTGGGACTCTTGCTGGATAAGGTGGACGCTTTCGACTGCATTCACGCCTTGTGCTTCGAGATTGATCCACGTCAATCGTCAGCAAGTAATGTGCCATTCTTGATCGCGCTCCGCGCCAGGCACAAACTGTCGAGGAAACATGGATTCGGCACTCGAATGCGGCGATTCCCGACCGCTTGGCGGTTGTCTATGTGTTTCTCGAAAATGGGAAGAATCAGATTCTTGGTCCCAGATGAGAGAAAACATATCAGTAAAATAGTCGCCAAATTTGACTGCAACGGCGACGATTTTCCGCTGTGTTAAAAGGCGCTTGCAGGGAATTCACATTTACCGGAGAAACGTGGAATAAAACTTGCGTCATCTTGATTCGCATCAAGACAATCGCTACCGCGAGGTCCGCCGGGTCTGCTGCTATGATGAACACCAATAATCAATATGTCAGCGTCGTGCCGGTATCGGGACGCTGCCGTCCACCAACTTGTTCTGAAGTGATAGGGAAAGTCATGAAATTGTTTTTTGCCATCTGTGCGATGCTTTGCGCCAGCCTTGTCTGGGGTATCGAAAAGTCACCCGCTACTCCATCGGCGAGCGTCGTCAAGGGCGAGGTCCTGGAAGTGAAGGACGTTGAAAGCTACACCTACCTGCGCCTCAAGACCAAAGATGGCGAGACATGGGCAGCGGTCACCAAGACACCGATCAAGAAGGGTGCCGAGGTCACGATTGAAAATCCCATGATCATGGAGAATTTCGAGAGCAGGTCGCTCAAGAAGACATTTCCGAAAATCGTGTTCGGCACCTTGCCCGGCACCGGCGCCAGCGCGGCTGTCGCGGGCAGTGGCATGATGATGATTCCGCACGGCGCACCGGCCAACATGGCCAACACCGCCGTAGCAGCGGCCGATGTCAAGGTTGCCAAGGCCAGCGGCCCAAATGCGCGCACCGTGGCTGAAATCGTCACCAAGAGACTTGCGCTGAAAGACAAGACCGTTCTGCTTCGTGGCAAGGTCGTGAAGTACAACGGCCAGGTAATGGGGAAGAACTGGATCCATCTGCGCGACGGGTCGGGGTTGGCTTCCGATAATTCGAACGACGTACTGGTGACAACCAAGGACCAGGCGAAGCTCGGCGATGTCGTGCTGGTCAAGGGCGTCGTGCATACCGACAAGGATTTTGGCGCAGGGTATGCCTATAAAGTGCTGATCGAAGAAGCGGCGATACAGAAGTGATTGACCGCGCATTAACCATCGGCATGCCCCGAATCCGATTGCCGCGGCCAGCCGATCGACCTCCGGCAGGTTCGCCAGGATGAAAAACATGTTCTCGCTGGTATTGCTTGCGCTTGCAGCAAC
>DHXL01000359.1:0-885 GCA_002415335.1 Oxalobacteraceae bacterium UBA5157 | reverse complement strand
CCCTCCAGGAAACTATCGACGTTTCGCGGCAAGCCGCTCGTCATCAACGTATGGGCCAGTTGGTGCGGCCCCTGCCGCCAGGAAATGGGTTCATTGGATCGACTCGCTCACCGCTATGGCGGCAAGCAGTTCAATGTGATCGGGATCTCCACCGACGACTACCGGAATCGCGCCCAGGCATTCCTGCAACAATCCAATACCACCTTCAACAACTTCATCGATAGCAAGCTGTTCATGGAAAACATGCTGGGCGCCAGCCAGATTCCGTTGACGCTGCTGGTCGATGCGCGAGGGCGAGTGCTAGCCAGATTCTATGGCGCCAAACAGTGGGACAGCCCCGAAGCTGTGGAAGCGATCGGGAAAGCATTCCGCATCAAGATGTAAGGCATGGCGGGCCGATCGTCCGGCAGCATTCCTGCGCGCTGCGATTCCTGCATCGGCGGTCGGGTTGGCGGTGCCTCTCGGCACGACGCTGCCCGCCCCTCTCACTTTCGCCGCGCGAATATCCGACGGCGCGCCTCACCGGCGTGATCCGTCGGAGGCACATCTCAACTACTTCGGTTTTGCCACGCCTTTTTGTCTGGCAACGATTAGCGTCCTCACCCTTTGGTAGGCTGCTTCAGAAATAATTTTATGGGTGACCAGGAAGGCCTTGCTGAGGTAAGGACGGCCGGCGATGATCTTGCCCGCTTCCGCGTCGCCTACACCTGGAAGCGTCTTCAGTTCGACCTTGCTCGCGCTGTTGATGTCGACAAGTTTGATGTTCGCGGTTGCCGCCTTCGATTTCGGCTTTGCGCTGGTCGCGCTGGTTGCGCTCGCGTTGGATTTGGGCGCCGCCGCTGCCTCGGCTTTACTTGCGGCCGCGAGCGACTGGTCGGCGGCCAT
>DHXL01000144.1 GCA_002415335.1 Oxalobacteraceae bacterium UBA5157 | reverse complement strand
TACGCGTTCTGAATCAAAATGAATCCAGTCAAACTGAAGATACATCATGCCAAAAAATAAGCAACCGGTTCCGCGAAAATCCGGCCCCTCTCCCGAGGACAAGGAGGATGCGCTGACGCAAAAACTATGCGATCTCGCGATCGATCTGGTGGAGCAGGAAGATAGTGAGGCGATGAGCGCCGCGTTGACGCAGGCAGAGGGCGATTTCCGCAAACTGATCAAGAAATGTCTGTATCAGAAAAAAGACGAGATTCTGTATGCGGCGATCGAGCGCGCCCGATATGCGGACAGCGGCGCCCATTTGTTCCTGAGAGCCTGCGTCGAAGAAACGGCCGAGACTATCGTGGTCGACCGCCCGGACGGCCCGGCGCTGGAAGTGAACGCCTTCGTGATCCCGATGTTCGTGCGCACTGGCGGCGGCCTCGACAGCGGCCAGTGTTTTCAGGATCAGCCGGCATTTGAGGCGCTGACCAAAAGCTTTCAAGAGGCGCAACTGGAAAGCCCGGATGCAAAAGTCGTGCTGATCAGCCATGCCTATCACCTCGATGAAATCGACAGCATCACGTACAGCCATCTCAATGAAATGGTGCGCGAAGCATTCGCGTCGATGAGCGACAAGAAGGCGGCGCCGATGCCCGCGATCGACCGCAGTCTAGGCGTGTGGCCGGACAACGTATTCGCGCCGCAGGACCAGGCGGTCGAGCTGCGCTTCTTGCTGGGTTTTGCGCTGAAAAGGATCGACGACCCGTTCTATCAGGTGCCGCAGGACGAGGCCGCGGCGGACGCCTATTTCGCGGAGCGCGAGGAACGGTTTCAGCGCTGGACCGAACGCGTTGCGCCATTGGTGCAGCGGTGCATGGTGACGGACGGGCGAGCGGTCGAGATTAATTTTCTGTACCAGGATCTGTTCCATGGCGGGAAGGAGCGCGGTATCGCCGAATACTTCATGCTGCAAATGATGTCGGAATTAAATCACGGCATGCAGCGCCACGGCGTCGCGCCGGAAAAGACCAACGCCACTATCGGCGCGGCCGATGTGCGCGACGAGTTGCTGTTGAGAGTGAACCTGTACGCAGACGGCACGCTGATCGCCACGTCGGAAAAGCCGTTCGTTCTCGGTCGTGACCTGGACGCCGAAGTCGATGATACCTGCGACGCGCTGATGACGCTCGGGGTCAAGTCGCTGGCGGTCGCACGCAAGTTCGGCGCCGATGGTCAAGCGGTCGATGTCCGGCCCTACGAAGGTTGACGGCGTGTTCGCGCGGCGCGCAAAAAGAATTGCAGTTTGTGTGCGCCGAAACGGCCAACTCGAATTAAGATGTCCAACATTAATTTGAACATCGACAGTCATGGCGGCAGCATGACAGGAGTTCTTGCAAGCTCCGGACATGGCCCGCTCGCTTTCCAACCAGTAGGAAGATTGATGGAAAATCAACAGTACTCCCTGATTGAGACACTCACATTCAACGAGACCGGCGGTCTCCCCGTACTCGGCACGCTGATTGAACAAATCGTCCATCTGCTCAATTCCGATACCGTCTTCAGCGACATCATCATTCACCAAAACAGTCCCATCATGCTGCGCCAGCCGAAACGGCTGGTCGCGGTATCGGACACGCCGATCACGCGCGAAGAGCTGGAGGAATTCTTCGAGGTGATCGAACCGAATTGGGATGAGCGCATAAAGGATCGCGCCTTCGATCGCTCCAAGGATCTGCATAGCGCGCGTATCAGGGCCAACTGTTTTTCATTTCAGGGCAACAAGCGCCTCGGCTGCGTGATTCGCCGCTTTCCGACCGAGCCGCTCGCGCTCGGCAAGATCGGATTGCGCCAGTGCGCACAGGATTTCGCAAAGCTGGCTAACGGGCTGGTGTTGATCATCGGCGATACCTGCCAGGGAAAATCGACCACGATCGCGTCCCTGCTCGACCAAATCAACAAGACCCGATCAGGGCATATCATCACGATCGAAGACCCGGTCGAAACGCTGATACCGCAGCGCAGATGCATCATCACGCAGCGCGAGGTCGGCGCCGATGGCGACGTCGACAGCTTCTATCTCGGTGCGCTGGACGCCTTGCGCGAGCGGCCCGACGTGATCTTGATCGGAGAAATCAGGGACGCGCAAACCGCGCAAGAGGCATTGGCGCTGTCAGAGTCCGGGCCATTGGTACTGGCGACCCTGCATGCAAGGTCGACCGAACTCGGATTGCAGAAATTGCTGCGCCTGCTGGGCGGCAGCGACGCGCAGGCCGAAGCGTTGTCGACCGCCCTGCGCGGCGTCATCTGCCAGGCGTTGCTGCCGTCCGTGCAAGGCAATAGTTATCACCTGGCGACCGAGTGCCTCACCACCAATCCGGAAGTAAGCCACCTGATCGCGAGCCGCAATCTGGCCGGCATCCGTCCGCTCCTGGAGGCGCTTGGGCAAGATGCCGGGTCCGGCTGTCACACGATGAATGAGGAATTGCAGGTGTTGATCAAGGCCAGAAAGATCAGCCTCGACGACGCGCGCCGGGCGACCACCGATCGGTTGAAATTCGAAGAGATGTTCAAGCGGGCCGCATAGATCCGGCGCGTCGCGCTTTCGCGCTTCGGCGTAATGAAAGAGAGGGGGCCGCATCGGCCCCCTCTCTCATTCACTGCGGGCGCGCTGCCGCCGCCATCAGTGCCCGACGATATCAGGCTTCATCGGCAGGATGATTTGCAGGAGTTCCTGCTGTTCGCGCGCGCCGACGTGCAGTTCATCAAGGCTGGCGCGGATATGCCCGATCACGACGTCGAACTGGAGCGGCGTGATCGCCAATTCCCGGTGCGCCTCGATCATCGTTGCCCCTTCGTACTTGCACGGACCGCCGCTCGCGTTACACACCTGCGACACGATGCTGGCTTTCAGCGCTTTCAGATTGATGCCGTCAAAAGTGTGGTGCGTACGCGGATCAGCCACGTGGCGATCGACGGATTTGTCGACCAGCGCAGTAATCGCGGGCAAGCCGCCGAGCCGTTCATACAGAGTCGCGGGCGACTGAGTGGCCGCGCATCCCGCCAGTAGTGCAACGGCAGCGAGCATGCGGCCCCAGCGGCGGAGTGTCGTTTGCTTGAAACATCTCATACGTTTCCTTTGAGCGGTGCCGGCGGAGCAGACATGTTACCGCGGCATGCCGATCGACCGCTGGCGCCCAGTCCGGTCCTCCTCGTGTCGGCTTCCTCCCAGGGGCTGAATTTTCTGATAGGCTCACGAGTTGACTGCTTCTCCCACCCTGGGTCCCCCCTGCGCGGCAGCCGTCCGCACGAGAGTAACCATGTTTGAAAAACCGATCGTGATGATCGATTTCGAAACCACCGGCATGAGTCCCGCCAATGGCGACCGTATCACCGAGGTCGCCGCGCTGCGTATCACAGGTGGGCGCGTCGTCGAGCGTTTCGTGTCGCTGGTCAATTGCCAGGTGCGCGTACCGTCGTATATCACCGCGCTGACCGGCATCACGCAAAGCATGGTGAATGCGGCACCGCCGGCGTCCCTGGTGGTGCCCGAATTGCTGCGCTTTATCGGCACCGACGCGCTGTCCGCGCATAACGCCAGCTTCGATGAACGATTCCTGCTGGCGGAGAGCCGCAATCTCGGGCTGATGCCGGCCCACGATAGCCTGATCTGTTCGCTGAAATTATCGCGCCGTTTGTTTCCCGGTTTGGCCAGCTACAAGCTCGCAAGCTTATCGGCCGCGCTCGGGATCCGCTTCAGGAGCGCGGCGCACCGCGCCGAGGCCGACGCGGAAGTGACCGCCCAGGTATTGCTGCACATCGGCGCGCATCTGCGCAATACCTACGGCATCGCCCAAGTCGAGCCGCAATTACTCGGCCGCCTGAACCGCCTCAGCGCGGTCAAGGCGCGCGATTTTCTGAACAAGGAGTTCGGCTGATACGTAGCAAACGCCGGTCCTTGAATGGCGCTTCGGCACCGCTGCGCGCCGCGCATCATTAGGGTAGCATTCGGTGCATCGAGCGAACGCTTCATCAGAAAAGGCAGTCATGTCAAAACATCATGAGTTCACCGAGCAAGACTGGCGAAGACTACTCGTCAGCCTGGGTGAAGACCCGAATCGAACCGGGTTGCTGGAATCGCCGGCGCGCATCGCCAAGGCATGGAAGCATTGGACCTCCGGTTACGATCAGAATCCGGCCGACATCCTGAAATCGTTTGAAGATGGCGCGGAGCAGTATAACGAGTTGATCGTGGTGCGCGGCATCCCGGTCTACAGCCACTGCGAGCATCATCTGGCACCGTTCTTCGGCAAGGCCACCATCGGCTACGTGCCGAACGGGAAAATCGTCGGGCTGTCGAAACTCACGCGCCTGGTCGACTGCTTCGCCAAGCGGCTGCAAGTGCAGGAGCGCCTCACCAGCCAGATCGCGGATGCGTTCATGGCCTACCTCGATCCGAAAGCGGTCGGCGTCGTGATCCGCTGCCGCCACATGTGCATGGAAAGCCGGGGCATCCGCACGCCGGGCGAGGAAACGATTACGTCGTCGATGCTGGGCGAACTGCAGCCAAACCTCGCGCTGCGTACCGAGTTTCTGGCGCTGGCGCGCGAGCCCTGAGGCGGGATCGGGCACGAATTACCCGGGTCCAAGACAGCCGCCGAATTTCATGACGAGGCGCGCGGCATCGCGCGATAACCCCACCGCGCAGGGACCGGAGTATGCTCGCCATGGAAGAAGCCGATATCCGGCTTATCCATGGCAGTTTCCCGAGGGAGTCGAAAGGGCATCATGCGCTTTCTAGCCGGTGTACTGTTCTCCATGGCATGTCTGGCCGCGCATGCGCTTGAGCTGGTGACCGAGGATGACCCGCCGCACAACATGCTCAGGAATGGCAAGGTGGTCGGCGTCGCGACCGAAAAGCTGGAAGAGGCGTTCAGGCGCAGCGGCATTGCCGAGCACATCGAATTGATGCCGTGGGCGCGCGCCTACCAGTCGGCGCTCCATCGAGCCGGCTACTGCGTGTTTTCGGCAGCCAGGACCGCGGAGCGGGAGCCGCTGTTCAAATGGATAGGGCCGATCGCCGCGATGGACTGGACGCTGTATGCGCGCGCCGACAATCCCGCCAGGCCGGGCACGCTCGACGAGGTACGCAAGGAAGTGATCGGCGGCTATTTGCAGGACGTGATTTCCGTTTGGCTTGCCGACCACGGCTACCGCGTCGAAACCGCGCCGAACGACGGGCTCAACCCGAACAAGCTGATGATGGGCCATATCAAGTACTGGGCATCGTCCAGGCCGCGCGCGACCGCGCTGCTGACCCAAGGAGGCCTGGGCGCGCACATCGTCCCGGTACTGACCTTTGGCCATACCGATCTGTATCTCGCCTGCCACCGCTCGGTTCCGGATGTGTTGGCGCAGAAGCTGAATGCAGCGCTGAAAAAAATGAAAGACGACGGCACGGCGGCCAATATCGAGGCCAGGTACGCGCAGTAGCCAATCGCGCCGCGGCACCGGTCGGATTATCCGGATTGCGGCCCGCCGACGCGGTCAGGAATCGTTCGCCTACTTGCATGCGCTCGGGGCGGTCTTCGGATCGACACCGGCACATAACTTCTCCTTGCTGATCCAGCGCGACGCCAGCACCAATTCGAGGTTCCTGGCGGTGATCGCAAGCGGCCGCAACAGCAGGGCGGTGAGCGGGATCTGCCTGCTGCCGCCGGCCCACTGGATGGTACCGACGATATCGGACAGTCTTTTCTGCTGCGCCAATTCGGAGGCAACCCAGGCCGCCGCCTCGCCCAGCTTGCGCGGGTCCTTGAATACCGAAACCGACTGCTGGCCGCGCGCGATGCGGTTCAGCGCAGCGGTGTCGCAATCCTGGCCCGATACCGGGATATCTTTCAGCCCCAGCGCATGCAACGCGTCGATCGCGCCGCCGGCGGTGCCGTCGTTCGATGCCACTACCGCATCGATCCGGCCACGGTTCTTCCTGAGCATTTCCAGCATGTTCCTGCGCGCGTTCTCCGGCTTCCAGCCTTCGGTGAATTGATCGCCGACGTTCCTGATGTCGCCGCGCCTCAGCGCCGAGTCCAGCACCTCCATCTGGCCCTTGTACAGCATGGTCGAATTTGGATCGGTCGCGGCGCCTTTGATGAACGCGTAGTCTCCCCGCGGCTGCCTCTTGAGTATTTCGCGGGCCTGGATGCGGCCGACTTCGACGTTGTCGAAGGTAATGTAGAACACATTCCTGCTCTGGATCAGGCGATCGTACGCGATGATCGCTACGCCGTGCTGCTTGGCGCGTTCGATTGCCGGCAAGATCGCATCGGCATCCCACGCCAGCACGATGATTGCCTTGGCGCCGCGCGCAACCAGCGTATCGATGTCGCGCATCTGCTTGTCGTTCGAAGCCTCCGCGTCGGCACTGATGTACTCGGCGCCGTACTTCGCCAGCACTTTCGTAATCGCCGCTTCGTCCCGCTTCCAGCGCTCCTCCTGGAAATTGGACCAGGAGACGCCGACCAGCGGCGCCTTGCCCCGGCTCTCCTTTGCCATTCCTGTCTTGGACGCAGTGGTCCGGTTCGCCTCGGCGGCGCAGGCCGCGCGGACCATGGCGGTGCAGAGCAAACACAAGACCGCGATGGAGATTCCCTTGGTGACCTGGCGCATTGCATTCCCCCCTTCAAGTCGACTCGGCCGGCCAGTCCTTAGACAATGCGCTCGCCGTTTAATGGATCAAACAGCGCAGCCTTCGACAGATTGAATGACACGGTCATGGTCTGGCCCGGCTGCACCGCTTCGCGCGGATGGGTGCGGCAGGTGACGGGCGTGCCGTTCAGTTTCGTTGTCAGCAGCGTATCCGGACCGGTTGGTTCGACCAAATCGACCAGGCAAGACAATTCCTGGCCGCCGTCGCCGTGTGCGGTGCTGCGGTCGGTAATCTGCTCGGGACGAATGCCTAAAATGATCTCGCGGCCGGCATACTGCCGCAGCCGTCCAGCGTCAAATGGCAGTTTCAGCCGCATGGTTCTTCCGGCGTTTTCGACCAGGACAAAAACTGCGTTGTCGGCGTCGATTGCCAGGTTGCAGGGTATGAAATTCATCGACGGCGAGCCGATAAAGCCTGCCACGAACAGGTTCGCCGGATTGTCGTAGATGTCCTGCGGCGTGCCGAACTGCTGCACCACGCCGTCTTTCATCACGGCGATCAGGTCGCCCATGGTCATCGCTTCGATCTGATCGTGGGTGACATACACGATGGTCGAATGCAGGCGCTGGTGCATCAATTTTATTTCCGCGCGCATTTCCACCCGCAGCTTCGCGTCCAGATTGGACAGCGGCTCGTCGAACAAGAACAGAGACGGCTTGCGCGAGATCGCCCTGCCCATCGCGACGCGCTGGCGCTGGCCACCCGACAATTGTGCCGGGCGGCGATCCAGCAGATGCGTGATTTGCAGGGTTTCCGCGACGCGCGCGACGATTTCTTCCTGTTCGCGCTGCGGGACCTTCTTGACGCCCAGGCCGAAGGCGATGTTTTCGCGCACCGTCATGGACGGATACAGCGCATACGACTGGAATACCATCGCGATGTCGCGGTCCTTCGGCGGCAAGTCGTTGACGACCCAGTCACCGATCCGGATTTCACCGGACGTGACGCTTTCCAGGCCCGCAATCATGTTCAACAGGGTCGACTTGCCGGAGCCGGATCCGCCCACCAGAATCAGGAACTGGCCGTCCTTGACTTCAATGTCGATGCCCTTCAGGACTTCGACGCCGTTGGTATAGACCTTGCGGATATTACGAATCGATAAACTGGACACAATGACTCCTTAACCTTTGACTGCGCCTGCGGTCAGGCCGCGCACAAAAAAACGACCGGCGACCAGATACACCAACAGGGTCGGTAGCGCTGCGATGATGGCGGCGGCCATGTTGACGTTGTATTCCTTGACGCCGGTCGATGTATTCACGAGATTGTTCAGGCCGACCGTGATCGGCTGCGACTCGCCGCTGGCGAATACGACGCCGAACAGGAAATCGTTCCAGATCTGCGTAAATTGCCAGATGATGCATACCACCAGAATCGGGCCCGAAATCGGCAGCACGATCTTGCGGAAGATCAGAAAGAAGCCGGCGCCGTCGATCCGTGCGGCCTTGATCAACTCTTCAGGGACGCTGACGTAGTAATTGCGGAAAAACAGTGTGGTAAACGCGGTGCCATACACCACGTGCACAAAGACCAGCCCGGCCGTCGTGTTGGCCAAGCCGAACTCGCCGAGCACGCGTGCCATCGGCAGGATGACCACTTGAAACGGGATGAAGCAGCCGACCAGCAAGGCGGTGAACAATATCTCGGAGTTGCGAAAGCGCCAATGGGCAAAGACATAGCCGTTGAATGCCCCGACGAAAGTCGAAATCACGACCGCTGGAATGACCATCTTGATCGAATTCCAGAAGAAGGGCCGCATGCCCTCGCACGTGATGCCGGTGCAGGCGGAGGACCAGGCCTTGCCCCACGACACCGTGCTCCATGTGTGCGGCAGCGCCAGCAGGTTCCCGTGGCGAATCTCATCGAGCGACTTGAACGAAGTCGATAGCATCACATACAGCGGTGCAATGTAATACAGCGCAAACAGCACGAGCAGCAGATACAGGACGCATCGTCCCAGGGTAATTTTTCTGCGTGTATGGTTCATCGCATCGCCTTTGCGCTCTTCGCTTCCAGATACATCAGTGGTACCAGCACGGCCACGATGGTCGCCAGCATCATCATTGCCGATGCGGCACCCAGGCCGAGCTGGCCGCGCGTAAACGAAAACTGGTACATGAAAATCGCCGGCACCGAGGACGAGTTGCCCGGGCCGCCGGCGGTCAATGCGATCACCAGGTCGAAGCTCTTGATCGCGATATGCGACAGGATCAGCAGCACGCTGAAGAATACCGGCCGCATGGCCGGGATCACGATGCGCCGATAGATGGTTGGCAGCGATGCGCCGTCGACCTGGGCGGCCTTGATGATCTCGTCGTCGATGCCGCGCAACCCGGCCAGGAACAATGCCATCACGAAGCCGGACGATTGCCAGACGCCGGCAATCACGACGGTATAGATCGCCATGTCCGAATTGACCAGCCAGTCGAAATGGAACGAGGTCCAGCCCCAGTCGTGCATCACCTTTTCGAGTCCGAGGCTGGGATTCAGCATCCACTTCCATGCGGTGCCGGTGACGATGAAGGACAGCGCCATCGGGTAGAGATAGACGGCGCGCAGCGAACCTTCGGCGCGGATCTTCTGGTCGAGCAGGATCGCCAGGAAGAGTCCGATCACGATGCTCGATCCGATGAACAATGAGCCGAAGATTCCGAGATTTTTCAGAGAGGTCCACCAGCGCTCGTTATCGAACAGCTCCTGATACTGGACCAGTCCCGCGAAGTCGAAATTCGGCATCAGCCGCGATTCCGTCAGCGAGATATAACCGGTCAGAAAGATGAAGCCATAGACGAATATCAGGCTCGCGGCGAGCGTGGGGCTCAGCACGAGCTGCGGTATCCAGCGGTCAAATTGGGTGCGTAAGGACATGGAACATATCTTCGATTCGTGTAAAAGCTGAAGGCGTCAACCATGAGGTTGACGCCTACGGAGTACATCACATCAACTAGTTACTTCGTCTTTGCCGCTTTTGCCAGTGCCACCACCGCGTCTTTCGAGCTCATGTCGGAGTTCATGAACTTCGCGATCACGTCGACCACCGCACCCTGCGTCGCCGAGGGCATTGCCATGCCGTGGGCAAAGGAAGGTACCAGCCCGCCGTTCTTGCTGGTGGAATCCATATCGTCCATCGACTTGAGTGCGCAATCGTCGAACTTATTCTTCGAGACGCCCGAGCGTACCGGGATCGAGCCCTTGTTCAGGTTGAAGATGGCCTGAAATTTCGGGTTCATAATCGCGTTGGCCAGCGCCAGCTGACCCTTTCTCGCGTCCGCATCCTTCTGGGCGAACATCGCGAACGAGTCGATATTGAAGGTGTAGGATTTTTCTGTGCCAGGTGCGGCTGCGCACAGATAGTCTTTGCCGGGGATTTTTCCGGCTGCGGCAAATTCGCCCTTGGCCCAGTCGCCCATGAACTGGAAGCCGGCCTTGCCGTTGATGACCATGGCCGTCGCCAGATTCCAATCGCGGCCCGGGGCGTCCTTGTCGATGTAGGTCTTGACCCTGCCCAAGGTGTCGAACACCTTGACCATGGTCGGACTCGTGAGTTCGCGCTGGTCCAATTTTACAAACGCCTTCTTGTAGAAATCGGCACCGCCTACGCCCAGCGCGACCGACTCGAATACCGTCGCGTCCTGCCATGGCTGACCGCCGTGCGCGATCGCGATCGCGCCCGACTTCTTGATCTTGTCAGCGGCGGCGAAAAAGGCATCCCAGGTTGTCGGCATTGCGGTGACGCCTGCCCTTTTCAGGACTTCCGGATTGGCCCAGACCCAGTTCACGCGATGCACGTTGACCGGCACCGCGACGTAGTGGCCCTTGTATTTCATGATATCGGCGACGACCTTGGGCAGGACGCTGTCCCACTTGCCCGCGATTGCCGCTTCATCGATATTGGCCAGCACGCCTTCGCGCCCCCACTCCTGAATCGATGGCCCCTTGATCTGTGCCGCAGTCGGCGGATTGCCGGAGATCACGCGGGTCTTGAGCGCCGTCATGGCGTTTTCGCCGCCGCCGCCCGCTACTGCAAAATCCTTCCAGCCATAGCCGGCCTCCTTGACGATTTCCTTGAGTTGGCCGGCGGATTTCGCTTCGCCGCCCGAGGTCCAGTAATGCAGCACTTCAACATCGGTTGCGTAGGCGCTGCTGGCGCAGACCAGGCCGGTCATCACGACGATTTGTTTCAATTTCAGCTTCATCTCGATACTCCTAATTTTGAACGAACGATGTAATCCGATTAGAACCAGGATTCGACCTGGACCCCGACTGAAGTACCATTTGTCGCGGTGCCATATACCGGCCCGGAATTGTTGCTGGCGTTGACGGAAGCCGTGGCCGCATCATTCCATTTCCCGTACGTGACGAAAGCGCGCAACTCGGGACGCGCCCAGTAGCCCTGTCCTGCCGAGATGGTCGGCGCAAACGTAATCTTGGTCAGCCGCTGCGGGGCGCCGCCGGTGGGCGAAGTCACGCGGTCGGTGCCTAGTTCCATCTGCAGCTTGAAATGGTTTGTCAGCGCATAGACCGGGCGCACGCCCAAGGTGGTCCAGGTCGACGAACCGCCCGCATCCGACTTGTCTCTTTGCATCAGCGCCACAAATTCCATGCTGAATTGCTTGGTGGGCTGAATCACCACGTCGTCAAACACGCGCAAACGCGTCACATCGGAACCCAGCGCGGTGCTGCCGGAACTGCCGATGCGGTCGCAGCATGGGCCGCCAACGCCGGTCCCCGGCCCGACGCCGTATTGCAGGCCGAGCGTATTGGCGCCGCCAAGTACCTTGTCCTGTTTATGGAAGACGGAAAGTTGCCAGCCGTTGTGGCTGTTGTCGCCGCCCTGCGCGCTGATTACCGACAGCGCCGCGTCGAGCGTTCCCTGCGGATTGACAGGCAAGCTTTCGTAGATGAAGTTCTGGCGAATCGCGGCGGTTGTGGTGGTCACGGCGCCGGTAGCCGGATCGATCGTCGTCGCATCGTTGTCCTTGAAGAACGCGTAGCTGAACTTGCCTGGCCCGGCCTTGATTTGGTCGAGACCGGCGCCGGTGCCGTTCAGGTTGATGTATTGCAGGTCCAGCATGTGGATGTCCGGGCGGAAATAGTAGCGTTTGCCGACCCATGCGGTGCCGCCGTTCAGGAAGTCAAGGTTTTTTGCCTCGATATACGCCTTGGCCAGCTCCAGCTTGGAGCCGCCGAAATCGGACTGGGGGCTGAATGCGTCGGCCCAGATTGTCCCGACGAAACTCGCGCCGTCGTCGGTCTTCACCAATTCCTTCGTGTAGCCGAATTCGCCATAGGCGTCGCACTCGTTGCCGAGCCGATATTTCATCGTGTTGCCGCCCAGCCCAAAGCAGCTTTGCGGGCCGTGCGTGGAGCTCGATCCGGCTCCCGCCCTGAAGTAGCCATGAAAACCTTCTTCGTCGCCGGCGTGAGCCAACCCGCAGGCGAGCGCCAGCGCGACTGCGGCCGGTAGTGTTTTCAACAATATGGTGCGATTCATTGCATCTCCTCGTTTGTTATAAATCATGGTCTTGATAACCAGGTTTGACTCAGTTGCCCTGCAAGCACCGCAGTCATCGGGGCCGAACGGCCGGCGATCCGGCCGCGGTCC
>DHXL01000023.1 GCA_002415335.1 Oxalobacteraceae bacterium UBA5157 | reverse complement strand
GGCGCCATCACGCACTTCGTCGCGATCCGAAGAGACATCACCGAACGCAAGGCAGCGGAAAACAGGATACGGCACCTGAATCGCGTATTCGCCGTGCAGAGCGGCATCAATGCGCTCATCGTGCGCGTGCGCGACCGCGACGAGCTGTTCAGGGAGGCGTGCCGGATCGCGGTCGAGGCGGGTGCATTCAGTATGGCGTGGATTGGCGTGATCGACCCGGACACCCTGATGGTCCGGGTCGCCGCCAGTTTTGGCGATCGCGCCGACGAGTATCTGCAAGGCATCGAAATCTCGATGGATGCCGACAGCCCGCTCGGGCAGGGTCCGACTGGTACCGCCATCCGTGAGAACCAGCCAGTCTGGGCTCAGGATTTCCAGCATAACCCACTCACCACGCCGTGGCATGAGCGCGGCGCGCGCTTCGGCTGGAGCGCTTCGGCCTCGCTGCCTCTGCATCGGAATGGTGTCCCTATTGGCGCTTTTACCCTGTATGCCGGCGAGGTCGGCACCTTTAACGACGAGGAGACGAGGCTGCTTCTGGAACTGGTCGACCACCTATCATTCGCGATTGATCACATCGACAAGCAGGAGCGACTCAACTATCTCGCCTACTACGATGTGCTCACCGGACTCGCGAACCGCAGTCTGTTTCTCGATCGGGTGGCGCAGTACATGCTCAGCGCGGTCAGCGGCGGGCACAAGCTTGCCGTGTTCCTGATCGATCTGGAGCGGTTCAAGAACATCAATGACAGCATCGGCCAGCCGGCCGGCGACGCGCTCTTGAGGCAGGTGGCGGAGTGGCTGACGCGCAACGTGGGGGACGCCAACCTGCTGGCGCGAGTGGATGCGGACCATTTTTCCGCGGTGCTGCCGGAAGTAAAACAGGAAGGCGACATGGCGCGGCTTCTCGATAAAAAGATGAAAGCTTTTCTGGAGCATCCGTTCCGCCTGAACGACGCTGTGTTCCGGCTCGCCGCGAAGGTTGGAATAGCGCTATTCCCGGATGACGGCGCCGACCCCGAAACTTTGTTCAAGAACGCCGAGGCCGCGCTCAAAAAGGCCAAGGCGAGCGGCGAGCGATACCTGCTTCATACGCAGAAAATGACCGAAGCGGTGGCCGGCAAAGTCACCCTGGAAAATCAGTTGCGCCATGCGTTCGACAAAGAAGAATTCGTGCTCCATTATCAGCCCAAGGTGAGCCTCGTGAGCGGCAAGCTCACCAGCGCCGAGGCGCTGATCCGATGGAATGATCCGCGCACGGGCCTGGTGCCGCCGAGCCTGTTCATCCCGATCCTGGAAGAAACCGGATTGATCTATGAAGTTGGGTGCTGGGCGCTGCGCAAAGCGATCGAGGAATACTTGCGCTGGCGCAGCGCGGGCCTGCCTGTTGTACGCATCGCGGTGAACGTGTCACCGCTGCAACTACGCAATCGCGGTTTCATTGCTGAGGTCAAGCAGGCAATCGGAGTCGACGCGCATGCGGCAGCTGGACTGGAACTGGAGATCACCGAAAGCCTGATCATGGAGGACGTCGAGCACAGTATCGCCGCGCTGCGGGCGATCCGCGCCATGGGCGTAAGCATCGCCGTCGATGACTTCGGCACCGGCTTCTCCTCGCTCAGCTACCTCGCCAAACTGCCGGTGGACACGCTGAAGATCGACCGCTCGTTCGTGATCGACATGACTGCCGCGCCGGAGGGACTGGCGCTGGTGTCCACCATCATCAACCTGGCGCATTCGCTGAAGCTCAAGGTGGTGGCGGAGGGCGTCGAGACCGAGGAGCAATCGCGCCTGCTCCGGTTGCTGAATTGCGACGAAATGCAGGGCTATTTGTTTAGCAAACCGGTCCCGAGCGAGATATTCGAAACACGATACCTGGGCTCGCCGCCTGCCGCGTGACGGATAATGATGGAGATACTGATCGCGGACGACTTGCCCACCCACCGCGCCGGCCTTTCCCGACTGATGGAAAAAAAGGTTATGCCGTAATTCACGCCTGTGACGGCGGTGAGGCAGCCGAAGTGTATGAGCGCGAGCCCTCGGACCTCGTGTTGATCGACGTGATGATGCCGCTGATGGACGGCTACGAAGCAGTGCGTCCGTCACGCTGACTGTGAGGACCGTGAGTACGGTGTTACGCCTGTTCATTCGATCCCCCTCGGATAGATACGAAGCAGCACAAGCACCGGGACCGCAGAGCGGAGAGCCCGCTCAATCCTAGTCGGAAGTCGGTCTACGCTTGAGCGGCCGCTTCGGGGTGCGCACGGCCGTTCGTTGTTGGCGCCGACGCATTCTTGAGCCATGTGTCGACATGTTGATGACGCTGCCCAAGCCATATGGTGCATTACGTCCGTTGGGATCGCGCAGGTTGCGGGTGGATCTGTCAGACATCGGCAGCAGGTCAAATCCAACCGGCAGCAACTACTGGTGGTCCAAGAACGCTTAATCCTAAATCCGGTGATTACCCGATCCCAGCGGGGATGAATTTGACGTTTTGAGGCGGCGGACCAAAAGCATAGAGGGCAAAGCTAAGGTTTCGGGTAACGCATACAGCGGCGGAGAGTTAGCGGAACTGCGTCGAAACATTAAGGCGCTTAATCAAGCGATGCGGTGGTGGCGCAGCCAGCCAATGCTGCTGTTACTACCGCAAATAGGATGAATTTCATTTTTTCCTGTGAATTGGATTGATGGTGAGTCCCAATGAAAAAACCAGCTGCTGGCTGGTTCTTTTGGAAAACAAAAACCTATTTGGTATAGACCAGGTGATTCGTACTTGTCGTGGCGTATTGCACGTCGATCGATACAATGGTCAGTGTTCCATCCGCTGCCATGCGGTATCTTGATTGCTGAGTGAAGAGCAACTGACTTGAGGTGTTGAATTGTTTTGTAATCAGGTTTGCGATTGCGGTAGAAGTGGATGCGCCATCCGTTTCGATAACATAGCTGAGAGTGCGTTGTCCAGTCGTGATTTGTTTGGTGCTGTCAGCGTAGATGGTTTCTGTTCCAAAAACGGCTGTATCACCAACTTTTACAGAAACTGG
>DHXL01000118.1:15133-30846 GCA_002415335.1 Oxalobacteraceae bacterium UBA5157 | reverse complement strand
CCGCCGACAGGAATCGGACCTGTATCCCACGCTTAGGAGGCATGTGCACTATCCATTGTGCTACGGCGAGACGCTGGCAACTGAAAGCATGTGCCTCAATTACGACCGAGATTATAGCCGACACTGCGGTCAATAATCGTGGCGGCGGCTCGACAGCCGCGAAAGTGGACTCCAGCTCGCTGTTTGCAGGGAGTCCCATAACGGCTTTCCATCCGCTTTCAGCGGACGAGAGGTCGTATGTCCCACAAGGGGATTCCGACTTGCTATCCGCTAAAGCGAATGCAAGCTCGTATATCGGTACAATGCGTGCTTCATTCAATTAATCGGCGAAGCGCTGCGGCGGTTCAGCCAGACAACTTCAGGTATTTATGGCAGTCATTTCTCTCTCCAACGCGCAGCTCGCGTTCGGCCATGTCGCGTTACTGGACCATGCGGAATTTTCACTCGAAGCGAACGAACGAGTCGGCTTGATTGGCCGCAACGGCACGGGCAAATCGTCCCTGCTGAAAGTGCTGACGGGCGCATCCAAACTGGACGACGGTTTGTTGGTGATGCAGCAAGGAGTCAAGATCGCCTATGTCGATCAGGAACCGCAATTTGACCCTGGCATGTCGGTGTTCGACGCGGTAGCGGCCGGTTTGGGCGAACTGCCGGCTTTGTTGACCGAATATGAGGCATTGACGGGGCAGTTCGGCGGCGATAACGATGAACAGTTGATGGATCGTATGCACGAGATCCAGTTGAAATTGGATGCCGCCGGCGCCTGGAACTTGAACAATCAGGTCGAAACGACGCTAGACCGCTTGAACTTGGTCAAAGATGCGTTGATGGGGACTTTGTCGGGCGGGATGCAGAAGCGCGTGGCGCTGGCTTGCGCACTGGTGAGCGCGCCGGACGTCCTGCTGCTGGACGAGCCGACCAACCACCTCGACTTCACGTCTATCCTGTGGCTGGAAGGGCTGTTGCGCGACTATAAGGGCAGCGTGCTGTTCATCACCCACGATCGCAGCTTTCTGGACAATGTCGCGACCCGCATCGTCGAATTGGATCGCGGACGACTGCTGTCTTTCCCGGGAAATTTCAGCGCTTATCAGATGCGCAAGGCAGAGCAGCTTGAAATCGAGGATGTCGAAAATGCCAAGTTCGACAAGTTCCTGGCACAAGAGGAAGTCTGGATCCGCAAGGGCGTACAAGCGCGCCGCACCCGCGACGAAGGCCGCGTGCGCCGCCTCGAAGCCTTGCGACTGACGCGCAGTGCGCGCCGCGACCAACAAGGACAGGTGCGGCTGGATGTGTCGGCCGGCGACCGTTCCGGCAAGATCGTCGCCGAGTTGGACGGCGTGAGCAAGCGCTACGGCAGCAAGGTAATTGTGCGCGACTTCAGCGCGACCATTCTGCGCGGCGACAAGGTCGGGCTAATTGGCGCCAACGGCGCCGGCAAGACCACGCTGCTCAAGCTCATTCTGGGCGAGGAAAAGCCGGACAGCGGCACGATCCGCCAGGGCACCAAGCTGCAGGTCGCGTATTTCGATCAAATGCGCGCACAACTGAACGAAGATGCCAGCTTGGCCGACACCATCGCCCCAGGCAGTGACTGGGTCGAAATCAATGGCCAGCGCAAGCATGTGATGACCTACCTCAACGACTTCCTGTTCGCGCCGGAACGCGCACGGTCACCGGTCAAATCCCTGTCCGGCGGCGAGCGCAATCGCTTGCTGCTGGCCCGCCTGTTTGCCAAGCCCGCCAATGTACTGGTCCTGGACGAGCCGACCAACGATCTCGATATCGACACGCTGGAGCTGCTGGAAGAATTGCTGGAGGACTACACCGGCACCGTGTTCCTGGTCAGCCATGACCGCACCTTCCTTGACAATGTCGTGACGCAAGTTGTGGTCGCCGAAGGAGAAGGATTGTGGCGCGAGTATATCGGCGGCTACAGCGATTGGGAGCGCGTGCGGCCGAGTGCGGCTCAACTGGCCGCTGCCAAGGGCACCGCAAAAAATGATGCCAAGCCGGAGCCGAAGGAACCGGTGCCAGCCGCGCCCAAGCAGAAAAAACTCAGTTACAAGGAGCAGCGCGAACTGGACGCTTTGCCGCTGGTGATTGCACAACTGGAGGCGGAACAAAAGGTCATTTCGTCGCGGTTGGCCGACCCGGAGATGTACAAGCAGCAGCCCGACGAGGTGAAACGGCTCAATGATCGTTTCGCCGAAATCGATGCGCTGCTGCTGGAAAATCTCGAAAAGTGGGAAGCGATCGACGCCCGCGGCAAGGGCTAATTCAGTTTCCTGCTCGCTTCCCGTAATTCGGGCAGCTTGCTGCGTAGCGCCTCCGCATCGGCCGCATAGGGCCGCTCCGAGAGATAGGATTCCAGATCCCGCAGTGCCGCTTGCGGGCATTCCAGGTTTGCATACGCCAAGCCGCGATCGCGGCGCTCGGTGATCTCGTCGGGTAATAGAATCACCAGGCGCTTTTGCACGCCGAGCAATCGCGGCCAACGTTGATATTCGACAAACAGAGACTTCAGGTTGCGCAACATGCGCGCCAGGATTTCACGCGGTTCCGCAGGCTGCAAATGCGCGGCGAGCGGCATATCGGCAGCGTACACTTGCTGCTCGGCATAAGGCGCGAGGCGCTCTTCCAGCTCTTCGCGCGACAGACTGGCGCCATTGAACGGATCCAGGATGATGTCGCCGGTTTGCACTGACAGCTTCATGAGGAAATGGCCGGGGAACGAAATCCCTCTGACGTTCAACCCGATCTGTTGGGCCAGTTCCATGTATACCACCGCAAGCGAAATCGGAATGCCACGCCGAGTACGGATAACGCGATGCAGATAGCTATTGTCCGGATCGTAATAGTCGTTGACGTTGCCACCGAAACCGAGCTCGCGGTAGAAGTAATGGTTGAGCATGCGCAGCTTCTGCAATTGCGACGCATCGGAAGGCAATCTTCGCATTAGCCTGGCGGCAAGCGCATCGATTTCGGCTTGCGGTTCGATCAGGTCAAGTGCGGGGTCGGCATCCTGCGCGATCGCCAAAGCGGCCTCAAACAACGGGAGCGAGTCGTCTTGTTGTACCAGCGCAGCGAAGTAATCGAGAGATTTGAGCATCATACTTAACTATCATATAACCATGATGTGATCAAATAAAGGGACCGAGAAGAGGAATGTGCATGAAACTTAATGCGACAGGCGTTTGAAATCCTGGAAACGAAAGCCCATCGCCAGCAAGGCCCCGAAATAGGTTATCCCGCAAGCCGTCAGCACCAGCGCCAAGGCACCTATCCTTTGAAATGGATGGCTTTGCAGCGCTAGCCAGTTGAACTGCGCCGCGCACCATAACGCGACGCCCGCCAGCAGGAACAGCGCGCCGGTAAGCCTGGTGATGAACATGGTCCATCCGCGCTGGGGCGTGTAAATGCCACGCCGCCGCAATCCCCAGAACAAAAAGCCGGCATTCAGGCACGCGCCCAAACCGATCGACAGGGCCAGTCCGGCATGGGCGATCCAAGGCACGAACAGCAGGTTCATCAATTGCGTCGCGATCAAGACGCCGAGCGCGATCTTGACCGGCGTCTTGATATCCTGCCGTGCATAATATCCAGGCGCCAGGATCTTGACCAGGACCAGCCCGATCAGGCCGACGCCATACGCGACCAACGCTCTTTCGGTCATCTGGACAGCGTGAACGTCGAATTTCCCGTAATGGAAAAGTGTCGTGGTCAGCGCCTCGGCCAGCGTCGCCAAGCCGACGGCCGATGGCAATGCCAGCAAGAATGTCAGGCGCAGTCCCCAGTCGAGCAAGGCAGAGTACTCGCCTGCATTACGCTCCGAATTGGCTTTTGACAGACTCGGCAGCAGAATCGTCCCGAGCGCGACGCCTAGCAACGCGGTGGGAAATTCCATCAAGCGGTCCGCGTAGGACAACCAAGAGACGCTGCCGTTTTCGAGGCGCGATGCAATATTGGTATTGATCATCAGGCTGATTTGTGCGACCGACACGGCAAACGTAGCCGGCACCATTTGCTTCAATACCCGCTGCACGCCGCGGTCGCTCAACGCGAATCTTGGATTGAACGCAATCCGCGGCAGCATGCCGATCTTGACCAGTGCGGGGACCTGGACCAGCATTTGCAGAAGGCCGCCGACGAAGACCGCAATCGCAAGCGCGTAGACCGGCTGCTTCATATGCGGGACGAGAAACAGCGAGGCAGCGATGAAAGACAGATTCAGCAGAACCGGAGTAAGGGCTGGGATCTTGAATTGATGCCAGGTATTTAACACTCCTCCCGCCAACGCGACGAAGGACATGAATCCAATATACGGAAACATAATGCGCGTCATCATCACCGATACGTCGAATGCGGCAGGAGTGGACTTGAGGCCAGTCGCGACGAAATAGACGACGGTCGGCGCCCCCACGATCCCTAGCACGCACGTAACCAGTAGCGACCAGCTGAGCGCGGTCGCGACGTGATCGACCAGTTCCTTGGTCGCGGCGTTGCCTTGCCGGCTCTTGTATTCCGCCAGAATCGGCACGAAAGCCTGCGAAAAAGCGCCTTCCGCAAATAATCGGCGCAGCAGGTTCGGGATCCGGAAGGCAACGAAGAATGCATCCGTATAGGCCGACGCACCGAATGCCCTCGCAATCAAGAATTCACGCACCAGGCCGGTCACGCGGGAGAGCATCGTCATGCCTGAAATGGTGGCGAGCGTTTTGTGCAAGTTCATGGGGCCGAATTATAGCCGCTCATGCTTGGCGCCGCGCATCTGCAACAATGGAGTGCCATTTTCCGCAAGAATTTGCTCGTTTGGCAAAAAGTCGCTATAATCCGAGGCTTCACAGAATTCTGTCTCACCCATGCGTCTTTGCGAACGCACCCCGACCTCGATTTAGGAAATATTATTCATGGCAAATACCGCACAAGCGCGCAAGCGCGCTCGGCAAGCAGTCAAGCAAAACGCTCATAATTCCAGCCAGCGTTCGACCCTGCGCACGGCTATCAAAGCTGTCCGTAAGGCGATCGATGGCGGCGACAAGGCTGCAGCCTCGGCAGTGTTTCTGTCTTCGATCTCGACGATCGATCGCATCGCCGACAAGAAGATCATTCACAAAAACAAGGCCGCTCGCCACAAGAGCCGTTTGGCCGCTGCTCTGAAAGCGCTGGCTTAATAGACCGCGTTTGTCCTCGTTGCCTAAACGGGGATTCAGCAATGAGAGCCCGCATGACGTCCGTCATTCGGGCTTTTCGCATATGTAGCGCCGTTGCACGATCATGACCCGCTCGCGCTAGTCCGAAACGCGGCGGGAAGGGGTTGGCATCACCGAACGCGCGGTAAGCCTTCGATCGTGGAGCCGGGTTTAAGATTCTTCTGCTTGAACCAGCCTTGATTCATTTCCAGTGCGTAGCGCACCAATTTTTTTGCGCAATGCGAGTCTGTTGTTTCTGGCTTCATGTCCTCAATATTGATGATTTTCCCGCCTTCGTCGATGAAGGCGACCGAGAGTGGCAGCAGAGTGTTCTTCATCCACATGCACACACCAGCCGGCGCCTCAAATACGAATACCATTCCTTCATTCTGAGCCATTTTTTCGCGCAGCATCAACCCTTGCTGCCTCTCCTGCTCCGTAGCCGCGACTTCTGCCTTGATCAGGTAAATGCCCGCCGTGAGTGTTACGACTGGAAATGTTGACGCCGGTTGTGCCAGCGCAGACGCGCTGGCAAGCAACAGGGCACATGCGGCTGAAAGTGCCGGCATAAGATATGAGGATTTATTCATGATTTGGTATCCGAGTGGGATGGAGAGCATAGCAGGTACAGCTGAAAAGAACAGGTCGATGAACGAGCCGCGAGGCACTCATTGCATTAATCGTGGCAAGCAGTCGACGGAGCGCCATTGCTCGGCAAAAAATCCAGGAGTGATGGCTAAGGTGGAGCGGGACACGGCGCGCGTGGATGAGGAAACGGGAGGGCGGTACAGCGGTGAAGCCGGATGGAAAGAAAAGGCGGGACCAGCCCGCCTTTTTTGACACTAAGCGATCAATTACTTGGAAGCGGCAGGAGCGGCTTCAGCAGCGGCGGCTTTGGCTTTCTTGGCTTTTTTGGCTTTCTTGGCTTTTTTTGCTTTTTTTGCTTTTGGAGCAGCGGCTTCAGCAGATGCCATAGGCGCAGCGGATGCCGATGCGGACGCAGATGCGGAAGGAGCAGCAGCGAAAGCGGAAACTGCAAACAGGCTGGCAACCAGGGCGGCGATCAATTTATTCATTTTGGACTCTCAAATTAACGTGTTAGGGAAACGACGATTCTGGTGAATCAGTGCAGATAACGATGGGCGAAGTGGTCGGTTGACAAGTTTCCAAAAAAAAATCCCCAGACGGCGGAACGGTCGCAAATTTGCCGTTTTTGCGGCAAGCGCTTCGTCCAGTTACATAGTGGGTGGACTGAGATGCTTCTTGCTGTTCTGGCAAGATCAATCCGGCGGACGACGTTCTTGTGATTGCGGCATTACCATTTTGCTATCGTGGTGCGGTGTTTTCTGGCGCCGCTGCGCAGCAAACCTCTCACGACTCCAGTTGAGGATGCGTCGCCAACATCCTCATTTCGCCAGTTCAGCGGGCGAAACCTCGCGCCAGTCGCCCGGCCACAGCGGATGGCTCTGCAAGGAAAACGGACCGATCGCAATGCGGACCAGGCGCAAAGTCGGCAAGCCGACGGCCGCGGTCATCCTGCGCACTTGCCGGTTCTTGCCCTCGGCAAGAATGATCGTGAGCCAACTGGTCGGTGATGCCGCTCGCTCGCGGATCGGTGGATTGCGTGGCCACATCCAGTCCGGCGCCTCCACCTGCTTCACCTCGCATGGTCGGGTCACGAAGTCCCCCAGATCCAATCGCCCGCGCAAGCGCGCCAGGCCCGGAGCATCCGGCACGCCTTCGACCTGCACCAGGTAAGTCTTGGTCTGTTTATGATCGGGGTGGCTGATGTCATGCTGCAGGCGGCCGTTATCGGTCAACAACAGCAGTCCCTCGCTATCGGCATCCAGGCGTCCGGCTGGGTAGATACCCGGTATTTGCAAGTAATCGGCAAGGGTTTCGCGCCCCGGATGCGGCGAAAATTGGCACATGACCTGAAACGGTTTATTAAAAAGAATCAGAGGCATGGTGTGTGTCGGTTGGATGGGCGCATCATCATTCTCGCGTTTGGCGCCGATTTTACTTCCTGCGGCGACAACCGCCAATCCAGGCCCGCATCCTATTGTCCGGAATGGCGTTGAGACGTTGCAAAATTATGGCATCTAGTAAAATACTAGTGCATAATACGAAATGCAGTCTTCTGTCTTATATAAGACATATATTTTGATTTCGACACATAACCCGCCCTTTTTCCGCCTTAACTCCGGAGACCACGATGTATCAACATATTAAAGTGCCAGCAGACGGTAAAAAAATTACCGTCAACGCCGATTTTTCCTTGAATGTGCCAGACAACCCGATTCTTCCGTACATCGAGGGTGACGGCACCGGGGTCGATATCAGTCCGGTCATGATCAAGGTAGTCGATGCGGCTGTGGCCAAAGCCTACGGCGGCAAGCGCAAGATCAGCTGGATGGAAATCTATGCCGGCGAAAAATCGACCAAAGTGTACGGCCCGGACGTGTGGCTGCCGGAAGAAACGCTGCAGGCCTTGAAAGACTATGTAGTCTCGATCAAGGGACCATTGACCACGCCAGTCGGCGGCGGCATTCGTTCGCTCAACGTCGCATTGCGTCAGCAACTCGATCTATACATCTGCCTGCGTCCGGTGCGCTATTTCAAAGGCGTACCATCGCCGGTACGTGAACCGGAAAAGACCGACATGGTCATCTTCCGCGAAAACTCGGAAGACATCTACGCAGGGATCGAATGGGAAGAAGGTTCCGATGCAGCGAAAAAGCTCATCCAGTTCCTGATCAAGGAAATGGGCGTCACGAAAATCCGATTCCCGGAAACTTCCGGCATCGGCATTAAGCCGGTCTCGCGCGAAGGCACCGAGCGCCTCATGCGCAAGGCGATCCAGTATGCAATCGACAACGACAAGCCATCCGTGACGATCGTCCATAAGGGCAACATCATGAAGTACACCGAAGGTGGCTTCCGTGATTGGGCCTACGGGCTGGCGCAAAAGGAATTCGGCGCCGAGCTGATCGATGGCGGCCCATGGTGCAAGTTCAAGAATCCGAAGAGCGGCAAGGATATCGTCGTCAAGGATTGCATCGCCGACGCGTTCCTGCAACAGATCCTGCTGCGCCCGAACGAGTACAGCGTGATCGCGACCCTGAACCTGAACGGCGACTACATTTCCGATGCGCTGGCAGCGCAAGTCGGTGGCATCGGCATCGCTCCCGGCGCGAACTTGTCCGACTCGATTGCGATGTTTGAGGCGACCCATGGCACCGCACCGAAGTACGCAGGCAAGGATTACGTTAATCCGGGTTCGCTGATCCTGTCGGCCGAAATGATGTTGCGTCACATGGGTTGGCTGGAAGCGGCGGATCTGATCATCAGCTCGATGGGAAAATCGATTACCTCAAAGAAGGTCACCTACGACTTCGCACGCCTGATGGAAGGCGCGACGCAAATGTCATGCTCGGGTTTTGGCGACGTGATGATCGAAAACATGTAATTCAGTTCGATAACGCTGGACATAAAAAAAGCCGGATTCAATCCGGCTTTTTTATGCACCGTCGCACCGTTTCGGCGGATTGCAGCTCCGAGCGAATTTATCGAAAAGCACTCTTGTGGCGGGTCGCGTTGGTGCGATGGGGATCATTTCCTGCTACTTTGTCTCCGAACGCGCGTTCGCATCTATCGACCATCAAAAAAAACCCCGCTTGCGCGGGATCTTTTGAAGCAGCACTAATTACAGAGCACTAATTGGAAATTAGGGAGCTTGAATGTTGGAAGCTTGCTTGCCTTTGGGGCCTTGCGTGACTTCGAACTGTACTTTTTGACCTTCTTTGAGGGTCTTGAAGCCGTTCATCTGGATTGCGGAAAAGTGCGCGAACAAATCTTCACCGCCGTCATCCGGAGTGATAAAGCCGAAGCCTTTAGAGTCGTTGAACCACTTGACGGTACCTGTTGCCATAAAAGCGTCTTTCTAATATTGACTAATCACACGAGCCGTAAAAGCAAGAAGCCTCGCGTAACGCTGCCCCCTCCTAAAACTTGCCCATTCATATTGATAAAGTGAGTAACAGCCACACTTGTCAATAGTTGTCATTGTTCCTTCAAAAATTTTAAAAGTCAAGGCGATTTCGGTGACTTGTTCGCATTATTTGGATCAGTTCGAAGGAACATTCCTTGATTTGCGTAATTTGATCGTCATATAGACCTCAACCCGAAAGCGCGGGCTAAAGAAAACGCGTAATATAAATGTGAGCGAGTATTCCGTCTCACCTTTGCGCATTGCGCACCTTGCTGAACGCATTAGAATAGACGCATGGCAACCAAGCATGAGAACGGTACTGTCCTCGTACGGCAAGAGCAGAAGCTCAAGCCGCCGCCGATGTACCAAGTGATATTGCTGAACGATGATTACACGCCGATGGAATTCGTCGTCGCAATCATCCAGGAATATTTTAATAAGGACCGCGAAACCGCGATGCAGATCATGCTCATGGTTCATCGCGAAGGAAAAGGCATGTGCGGGGTGTATCCGAAAGATATTGCGTCCACTAAAGTTGAACTCGTTTTAACCCACGCAAGGAAGGCAGGGCATCCCCTGCAATGCGTGATGGAGGAAGTATGATTGCCCAGGAATTGGAAGTTAGCTTGCACATGGCCTTCGTCGAAGCCCGCCAGGCGCGCCATGAATTCATTACCGTGGAGCACCTGTTGCTGGCTTTGCTCGACAATCCGTCGGCGGCCGAGGTGCTGCGTGCCTGCGCGGTTAATCTGGACGACTTGCGCAAGACGCTAACCAATTTTATCGGCGATAACACGCCGACAGTGCCTGGTGCAAGCGAAGTCGACACACAACCGACGCTTGGTTTCCAGCGCGTGATTCAGCGCGCGATCATGCACGTGCAATCGGCCTCGAACGGCAAGAAGGAAGTGACCGGCGCCAACGTGCTGGTAGCCATCTTCGGCGAAAAGGATTCGCACGCGGTTTATTATCTGCATCAGCAGGGCGTGACCCGACTCGACGTCGTGAATTTCATCTCGCATGGCGTGCGCAAGGATCAGCAAGCCGATGTTCAAAAAGCGCCGGAAGGCGCGGATGATGTGCAGGCCGAAGGTCCGCAGAAGGAAAGTCCGCTCGATCAATTCACGCAGAATTTGAACAAGCTTGCCGCCGAGGGGAAGATCGATCCGCTGATCGGCCGCGAGTCGGAAGTGGAGCGGGTGATTCAAACCCTGTGCCGCCGCCGCAAGAACAATCCGTTGCTGGTAGGTGAAGCCGGCGTCGGCAAGACGGCGATTGCCGAAGGCCTGGCCTGGCGCGTGATGCAAGGCGAGGTACCCGAGATCCTGCAGAGTGCGGTCGTATATTCGCTCGACATGGGCGCACTACTGGCCGGGACCAAATATCGCGGCGACTTCGAGCAACGCTTGAAGGCTGTGCTGAAGCAGTTGAAAGACAATCCCAACGGCATCCTGTTCATCGATGAGATTCACACCATCATCGGTGCCGGATCGGCGTCGGGCGGCACGCTGGATGCATCCAATTTGCTGAAGCCGGCGCTTGCCAACGGCCAGCTCAAATGCATCGGTGCGACCACCTACACCGAATTCCGCGGCGTGTTCGAGAAGGACCACGCCCTGTCGCGGCGCTTCCAGAAGATCGACGTCAACGAACCGACGGTGGAACAGACCGTGCAAATCCTGCGTGGGCTGAAGTCCCGCTTCGAAGAACATCACGGCGTCAAATATTCGTCGTCCGCGCTGACTTCGGCAGCCGAACTGGCGGCGCGCTTCATTAATGATCGCCATTTGCCGGACAAGGCGATCGACGTGATCGACGAGGCCGGCGCCGCCCAACGCATCCTGCCGAAATCGAAGCAGAAAAAGACGATCGGCAAAGCCGAGATCGAAGATATCATTTCGAAAATTGCACGCATTCCGCCGCAATCGGTCAACCAGGACGATCGCAGCAAGCTGCAGACGATCGAGCGCGATTTGAAAAATGTCGTGTTCGGCCAGGAGCCGGCGATCGAAGCGCTGGCGTCCGCCATCAAGATGGCGCGCGCAGGTTTGGGCAAGACGGACAAGCCGATCGGCTCCTTCCTGTTTTCCGGACCGACCGGCGTCGGCAAGACCGAGGTGGCGAAGCAGCTCGCCTTCATTCTCGGCATCGAATTGATTCGTTTCGACATGTCGGAATACATGGAACGTCATGCGGTGAGTCGGCTGATTGGCGCGCCGCCCGGTTATGTCGGGTTCGATCAAGGCGGTCTGTTGACCGAGGCGATCACGAAGAAGCCGCACGCAGTGTTGCTGCTGGATGAGATCGAAAAAGCCCATCCGGATATTTTCAATATCCTGCTGCAGGTCATGGATCATGGCACGTTGACCGACAACAACGGACGCAAAGCGGATTTCCGCAACGTGATCATCGTGATGACGACCAATGCCGGCGCCGAGAGCCTGCAGAAACGTTCGATCGGCTTCACCGACAAGAAAGAAGCCGGCGATGAGATGGCCGACATCAAGCGCATGTTCACACCAGAGTTCCGCAACCGAATCGATGCGATCATCAGCTTTGGCGCGCTGGATGAAGAGATCATCCTGCGTGTGGTCGACAAGTTCCTGATGCAGCTCGAAGAGCAATTGCACGAGAAGAAAGTGGAAGCTATTTTCACCGAACACTTGCGCAAGTTCCTCGCCAAGAAAGGTTTCGACCCGCTGATGGGCGCACGACCGATGGCACGTCTGATTCAGGACATGATTCGCAAGGCGCTGGCCGACGAACTGCTGTTCGGCAAGCTGGTGACCGGTGGTCGTGTCACGGTGGACTTGGATGAGAACGATTTGATCAAGCTGGATTTTGCAGAGGGCGACGCCGCGCCGCCGGCAGCCCCGCCGGAGGCGCTCGAAGTCGAGTGATCCGGGCAACAGCGAGAAACCCGAACCCATGAAAACGGTTCGGGTTTTTTTATTCCCTTGCTGTCCACGATGCGTGATTCCGGCATGAATCGCGTGCAATTGCTTTCACGATAGTGTGGCGAGTTCGGATACCGCCGTCGTCTGCGAGGTACGCAAATCGCACTTCAGCGCGACTTGTGTAACGCGGCGGCGCATTCCTTGACGAGCGCCGGTCCGCGATAAATCAGCCCGGTATACAGCTGCACCAGCGCGGCGCCTGCCTCGATCTTCACCTGCGCGTCGTGGCCCGATAGAATGCCACCGACCCCGATGATCGGCAGAGCATTGCCGAGCTCTTTCTTCAGTGCGCGAATTACGACGTTGGACAGTTCGAACACCGGCGCACCCGAGAGTCCGCCAGCTTCCGCGGCGTGCGGCAAGCGCTGCACCGCGTCACGCGTAATCGTGGTATTCGTCGCGATCACCCCATCCAACTTGTAGCGTAGCAGCGCGTCGGCGATATTCTTGATTTGTTCACTTCCAATATCAGGCGCGATCTTGAGAGCGATCGGAACATAGCGCGCGTGCCGATCCGCCAGGCGCTGCTGTGCATCCTTTAGGCGCGAGAGCAGTGCGCCGAGCTCGGACGCATCCTGCAGCTGGCGCAGATTCTTGGTGTTCGGCGAAGAGATGTTGACCGCCACATAGCTGGCATACGGGTACACCTTTTCCAGGCATAACAGGTAATCATCCGCAGCGCGCTCGATCGGTGTGTCGGCGTTCTTGCCGATGTTCAGGCCAAGCACGCTCTCCTTATCTTGATAGAATTTTGACGCCTGCACATTGGCGACAAAAGCGTCGACCCCGCCGTTATTGAAGCCCATGCGATTGATGATCGCTTGGGCGCGCGGCAGCCGAAACATGCGCGGCTGCGGGTTGCCCGGCTGTGCGCGCGGCGTAACGGTGCCGACTTCAATGAAGCCGAAACCAAGCGCCGCCAAACCGTCGATGTAAGTGCCGTCTTTATCCAGCCCGGCGGCCAGGCCGACCGGATTCGGGAACGTGATTCCCATCACCGTGCGGGGATCGGCTTCTGGACGCGCAATTGCCTTGGCAAGACCGAGCGCCGCGGCGCGTTTCAATAGCGGCAGAGTCAGATTGTGGGCGGCTTCGGGGTCAAGCGAAAAGAGCAAGGGACGGGCGAGGGCATAGAGCAATTTGTCGGACATGGGATGAATGGTAAGCACGGAGACAGGTATGCCACCAGGACCGCTCCGTGCGCGTGGTGTCCTGTGCGGCCAAGCTAATTCGCGATTCTACCGCGAGAGCGCGTCACAGCGTTGCCCACTTGCCTTGCCTGAGCGCCTCCAGCGGCTTGAAATTAACCTTGTACATCATCTTCGCGCTTTCTTTGATCCAGTAGCCGAGATAGACGAAGTCCATGTCGAGCGACCGTGCCTGCTCGATTTGCCACAGCACGTTGTAGGTGCCGTACGATGCACCCGGTATATCGGGATCGTAGAACGTGTAGACCGATGATAGTCCGTCATCGAGGACGTCGATGATGCTCACCATCCGTAGCGTGGAATTGGTTTCGCGGAACTCCACGAGTCGGGTATTTACCTTGCTTTGGAGGAGAAATTGCGCGTACTGGTCACGGCTATCCTGATCCATGCCGCCGCCGGCATGGCGCGCCGATTGATAGCGAAGATATAGATCGTAATGTTCGGGCACATACGTCAGCGAAGTGACGAAGGCGGTCAAGTTCCGATGCTTGATCCACGCGCGTCGCTGGCTACGGTTGGGAACAAATTCAGATGCCTTGACGCGTACAGGCGTGCATGCGTGGCAGCCGTCGCAGTGTGGCCGGTACGTGAAAATTCCGCTGCGTCGGAAGCCATTCTTGACCAATTCGGAATAGACGTCCGCATTGATCAGATGCGAGGGTGTGGCGACCTGCGACCGCGCCTGCCGCCCTTCCAGGTAACTGCAGGGGTAGGGGGCGGTTGCATAGAACTGCAAGGCCGAAAACGGCAGGTCCTTAAGGTGGGTCATATACGTCCCGTCTGCAACAAGGTGAGCGACTATAATTTACACCGTATGGGCGTCGCGCATGTATCCTTTTTGGCGCAACTAAAATAATTCAGGAGGCTGCCAATGTTTTATCTGCGGCTGTTCGATCGCGGCCTGCAGACGGTGAATGAATTCCGTCCTGACGATGGGCGCGGCGCCGAGTGAAGCCAAGTGTGCGGTCTCTTGCTGGCAATCTATCATTTCCACGCCGTTTCTTTGCAGGAAATGGACCAGATAGGCCAATGCAATCTTGGAAGCATCGGTAACGCGCGCAAACATCGATTCACCGTAGAACATGTGGCCGATACTGACCCCGTAGGCGCCGCCGACCAGTTGCCCGTCGAACCAGAGTTCGGAAGAATGGGCGTACCCGCGCCGATGCAGCGCGCTGTAGCCTGCGACGATATCGTCTGAAATCCAGGTACCGGCACCGTCCGAGCGGGGCGCCGCACACGCGATCATTACCGCCTCAAATGCGCTATCGAAACGCAGTCGCCAGCGGCCATCCGAGTGCATGCTCTTATGTACTTTCTTCAATGCTTTTTTCAAGCTGGACGAAATCACAAAATGTTTGGTAAATAACACCATGCGTGGATCGGTGCTCCACCACAAAATTGGTTGGCCTTCGGAAAACCACGGGAAAATTCCGTGGCGGTACGCATCCAACAACCGTTCCGGAGACAGGTCTGCGCCGGCCGCAAGCAAGCCGGGTGCGCCTTCGGCATCGCGCAACGCCCGCGAGACGTCGGGAAAAGGCGTCGACACGTCAAGCCATGGGATCATCGCGATGCCTCTTCAGTCTGGACGCCACATCGGTTTGACAATGTCATGCGAATGGAAGCTGAACGTGCCGCCCGCTTTCATTTTCCGAAAGTCGGAAAAAAAGAATTGCAGGGTGTGGGCTACCGTCGGAAATGCGATCTCATCCCAGGGAATCTCGTCTTCGCCAAATAGCTTAACGTCCAGGCTTTCGATACCGGCTGCATAGTTGAGGTCGAGCAAAGTCGCCCGATAAAACATGTGCACCTGGTGCACGTGCGGCACGTTGAGGAGCGAAAACAGCTCATGCAACTCGATATGAGCGCCAGCCTCTTCCAGCGTTTCCCGCGCCGCTGCGTCGGTGGTGGTTTCATTGTTTTCCATGAAGCCGGCCGGCAAGGTCCAATAGCCATGACGCGGGTTGATTGCGCGTTTGCAAAGCAGTACCCGTGCTGCGCCGTTTTGCTCCCATACGGGAATGGAGCCGACCACCATTTTGGGATTTTGATAATGAATCAAGCCGCACTTGCTGCAAACATAGCGCGGTCGATTATCGTCCGGTGGCACGAGCAGCGAAACGGGATTGGCGCATTCGGAACAAAATTTCATAGAGCAAGAAGATAGCAGATGTCATTAAGGTGCGGGCCGCGATGGCCCTGCCGCACCGAAATCATTGATGATAAAGGAGTCATGAGAAGTGTATCACCGAGTGCCGGCGGCGCGATTAGATTTGCATTACAGCGCGATACCATGTATAGTTCATCTCTTCAGACGCGGGGTGGAGCAGTCTGGCAGCTCGTCGGGCTCATAACCCGAAGG
>DHXL01000118.1:0-14944 GCA_002415335.1 Oxalobacteraceae bacterium UBA5157 | reverse complement strand
CTCATAACCCGAAGGTCGCAGGTTCAAATCCTGCCCCCGCAACCAAGCGCAGTTAAGCCTGATCGCGCAGTAAAGTCTTATATTCCCGCCCATCATTACACCTCCTCTAAAACGGGCGTCGGAAAGCAGCATCAACGGGTTCGCATCAACAACTCCTTAGCTGGACGGCATCGTTGGGTGACAATCGTTGAATATAATCTCTGCAAATTGTCATTGATACTAGCCGCACAATACGTACAACACGCACACGAATGCACATGAATACCGCTGAGGCCAAGAAGGTCCTCGAAACCGCTTTGCTATGCGCGCATGAGCCACTGTCGATTGGCGACTTGAAAAAGCTCTACGGCGAGCCCGGCGATGGTGCCGATGAAGTCGGTGCCGATACGATCAAGCAAATGCTCGAAGAGTTGCGTGGCGACTGGTCGGGCCGGGGTATCGAGATTGTCAGCTTGTCGACTGGATGGCGGTTTCAGAGCCGCCCCGAGATGAAGCGGTACCTTGAGCGGCTGAATCCCGAAAAGCCGCCGAAGTATTCGCGCGCAACGCTCGAAACGCTCGCCATTATTGCTTATCGTCAGCCCGTCACGCGAGGTGACATCGAAGAAATTCGCGGCGTGACCGTAAATTCGCAGACCGTCAAGATGCTCGAAGAACGCGGCTGGATTGAAGCCATCGGCCACCGCGACGTGCCGGGACGGCCGGGATTGTTTGCGACCACCAAGCAGTTTCTCGACGATCTTGGACTGACTTCGCTCGATCAGCTGCCTCCTTTGCAGCAAGTGTCGAAAGGCGATATGCAAGGCGGGGCGCTACTCGAAATGCAGGCGCTCGAAGCGGACATGCAAGCGAACCTGGATCAATCTGCGATCGACTTTGCCGACGATGCCGCGCCAACGGCGCAGGCGGACGCGGGCAGCGCACCGGACCAAGTAACCGAAGACGGGGAAGCCGAGGATCGTCTCGAAGCGGCGACACTGACTTCACTCGTTGAAACCTCCTCCCACGACCGTGCGCCCGACTCAACGCTCGAAGCGGCGCCCGGTCAGCATAACCAAGAAACAGACAATGACACTGCCGATTCCCAATAATGACGTTGTGGCAGCCGCCGCGACTACTCCCTCGTCGTCGGAGCCAGGCGAAATGCAAGTTGCGGGCGATCGCGCCGACAAGGCATCCGCCGGCGATGAGCGGATCGACGCCGGCAGCAGTGAAAGCAAGCCGGCAAAGACTGCAAAGCGCGGGGTGCGCGGGCCGCGTACCTTGCGACGCGCCAGAACCGCGCCGCGCTCCGAGGAGGCGGTAACGACGCCGTCCGCTGACGGCGAACACGAAAGCGCGAGTGCCATCGAGCAAGATATTGCGGCAGCGGCCATTGCGAATGGCGAACCGGCCCCGCGCAAGGAACGCAGTCCGCGCGCACGCGCCGAACAGTCGCGCGGACCCAAGCCTGGCCCTAAGACGCGTGGCGCCGGAGGCGCAAGTGTGAAAGCGCCGCGCCCGGCCTCGAAAGCAGCAGCGGATGCCGATGAGGTGTTTTCCTACGTCACATCGGAAGCGTTCGATCACGCTGCGTCCGACGAGGCGGCCGGTGACAATGGGCGCCGCAATGCGCCTGCAAAAAACGTGCGGCGCGATCTGACCGCGGAAGATGACGCTCCCAAACTGCACAAGGTGTTGGCCGAGGCCGGCTTGGGTTCACGGCGTGACATGGAAGAGCTGATCATCGCCGGGCGGGTTTCCGTCAACGGTGAACCAGCCCATATCGGACAACGTATCTTGTCGACCGATCAGGTACGCATCAATGGGAAATTGATTCAACGGAAAGTTAGCAAGCGCCCGCCGCGCGTGCTGGTCTACCACAAACCGGCCGGCGAAATTGTCAGCAACGATGACCCGGAAGGGCGCCCGTCGGTCTTCGATCGGCTGCCGACAATGAAGGCCGGCAAATGGCTTGCTGTCGGCAGGCTCGATTTCAATACCGAAGGATTGTTGTTGTTTACAACCTCGGGCGACCTGGCCAACCGCCTGATGCATCCGCGTTATGGCATCGACCGGGAATATGCGGTGCGCACGCTGGGTGAACTGGAAGAGGGCATGCGCCAGAAGTTGCTGAGCGGCGTCGAACTGGAGGATGGCTTGGCCCAGTTCTCAAAGATCGCTGATGGCGGCGGTGAAGGCGTCAACAAATGGTATCGCGTCATTATCGGCGAAGGACGCAACCGCGAGGTGCGCCGCATGTTCGAAGCGATCGGCTTGACCGTGTCGCGCCTGATCCGCACGCGTTACGGTGCAATGACTTTGCCGCCGCGCCTGAAGTGCGGCCGTTGGGAAGAGCTGGAAGAAAATGCGGTACGCGATTTATTGAGCATCAGCGGATTGGACAAGAATCTCGGGCAAAGCCCCGGCGGTAAAGCGCGTGGGGAGCAGTCGGAGCGTCAGGGCGGAAATTTCGAAAGACCACAAGGCCAGCGCCGTGGTCAGGGCCAAGGACAGGGTCAACGGCAAGGACAGGCTCAAGGTCAATGGTCAGGCCAGGGGCGCGGCCAGGATCAAGGTCAGGGCCGCAGTCAGGAGCCAGGCCAGGGCCGAGGCGGGCAACAAGGGCGTGGGCCGGGGCAGCCGCCGGCGCGCAGCCGGCAACCCGACCCCATGCAGACCGCGCTCGGTTTTCCGGGCATGGGACAACCGCGCCGCAGCTCCGGGCCGGGGCGTGGTGGTCAAGGCGGTCAAGGTCAAGGCGGCCAAGGACAGGGAGGACGGGGCGGGCCAACCGGACTGCACGGCGGGCAAGGGATGCCGCGACGCCGGCCAAAAGGCTAGTGCCCAACGGCATGCCGCAATGCCGAGCAGCCGAGGCGCGCGAATGATGCCGTTCTGACGGCAATCGCGTCCGGCGATGCGCAGCGCAGCCAGGTGGATCGGCCCGACTCAACATTTGTTATCGCCGATGCGTGATGCTCCGCGATTCCGGCATTGCGGTGCAGCGAATAATCGCTTACAATTCGTTAGTTAACGGAGTCAAAAGTCACCCCACTCGGACATCCTGTGGAAAAATACTGCAGGTGACGGTAACGATAAGAAAGATGGGCAGATGCCCATTTTTTTTTTGTTAAATGGTTTGCGCCGGTGCCTTGCAAGAGTCGACCTGGTGCCTTATTCGGAGAAGCGCTTTGCAGTTGTTGGATCTGATTGAAAAAACTGTCGTCGGCATGGGCTATGAGCTGGTCGATTTCGAACAAGCTGCGCGCGGTCTGGTGCGCGTGTATATCGACTTTGCGCCGGGCCACGCCGAATCGGCCGACCAGGCCAATATCACCGTGGATGACTGCGAGAAAGTGACGCATCAATTGCTGCACGTTCTGACGGTGGAAAATGCCGTGTACGAGCGGCTCGAAGTGTCATCGCCGGGACTGGACCGGCCACTGAAGAAATACGCCGACTACGTGCGTTTCGCCGGGCAGGAAGCGGTCGTGAAACTGCGTTTGCCGATGGGTGCCGCACATCGCAAGTCGTTTCAAGGCGTGTTGCAGGCGCCGGATGGTGATCAGTTGAAATTGGAATTCGAAGGAAATGACGGGCTGGCAATGCTGGAGTTTACGCTCGCCGATGTGGACAAGGCACGTTTGGTGCCGAAAGTGGATTTTAGGAGTCGCAAAGCATGAGTCGCGAAGTTTTATTGTTGGTCGATGCGCTGGCGCGCGAAAAAAACGTCGATACGGATATCGTCTTCGGAGCATTGGAGCATGCGCTTGCGCAAGCGACCAAGAAACGCTATGAAGGCGATGTCGACATTCGTGTCGCGATTGATCGCGAGACCGGCGAGTTCGAATCGTTCCGCCGCTGGCACGTGGTGCCGGACGAAGCGGGACTGCAATTGCCCGACCAGGAAGTGCTGCACTTCGAAGCGAAAGAGCAGATCGGCGACATCGATGTCGACGATTACATTGAAGAGCCGATCGAATCGGTCGACTTCGGCCGCCGTTTTGCGCAAGATACCAAGCAAGTCGTGCTGCAACGAATCCGCGACGCCGAGCGCGAACAGATCCTGGTCGACTTCCTGGAGCGCGGCGATTCTCTCGTGACCGGCACCATCAAGCGCATGGAACGCGGCGATGCGATTGTCGAATCCGGCAAGATCGAAGCCCGCTTGCCGCGCGACCAGATGATCCCGAAAGAGAATCTGCGGATCGGCGACCGCGTCCGTGCCTTCATTCTTCGTATCGACCGCAATGCGCGCGGACCGCAAGTAATCCTGTCGCGCACCGCGCCGGAATTCATCATGAAGCTGTTCGAGCTGGAAGTGCCGGAGATCGAACAAGGTCTGCTCGAAATCAAATCTGCGGCACGCGACGCCGGCGTGCGCGCCAAGATCGCCGTCTTCACCAGCGACAAGCGGATTGATCCTATCGGTACCTGTGTCGGCATGCGCGGCTCGCGCGTGCAGGCAGTGACCGGCGAACTGGGCGGCGAACGGGTCGATATCGTATTGTGGTCGGAAGATCCGGCGCAGTTCGTGATCGGCGCGCTCGCGCCGGCAAATGTGTCGTCGATCATGGTCGACGAAGAAAAACATGCGATGGACGTCGTGGTCGACGAGGAAAATCTCGCGATCGCGATCGGCCGCGGCGGCCAGAACGTGCGCTTGGCGTCCGAGCTGACCGGCTGGCAAATCAACATCATGACGGCGGAAGAATCGGCTGACAAATCGGCCGTTGAAACGGCGTCGATCCGCGCGCTGTTCATGGAGAAACTCGATGTCGACCAGGAAGTCGCCGACATTCTAGTCGCGGAAGGTTTCGCCAGCCTAGAAGAAATCGCTTACGTGCCGATCAGCGAAATGCTTGAAATCGAATCGTTCGATGAAGACACCGTCAACGAGCTGCGCAACCGCGCACGCGATGCATTGGTGACCGAGGCGATCGCGTCCGAAGAGGGTTTGGAAGGGATGGACGATGACCTCGTCAATCTCGAAGGTATGGACCGCGTCACCGCGGGCAAGCTGGGCCTCGCGGGAATCAAGACGCTGGAAGCGTTCGCCGCTTTGGCATACGACGAGTTTGGCGCAATTCTGGCGTTATCCGCAGACCGCGCACGGCAATTAATCAAAGATGAATTTGCAGATGTGACTGACGATGAGATGAAATTCATCGATGCCAAGTACGATGATCATGCCAAGGCCTTGCAAGCCAAGGTATGGAGCCTCGCGGAAGCTAAATAGATGATCCGGGAAGCCGCACTGTCATCCACCGCGTCACATAGAAAAGAGGACTGAATGGCGAGTAACAATGTAGCCCAATTTGCCACCGAGCTTAAGATGCCGGCGGATCTGCTGCTCAAGCAGCTGGCTGCCGCTGGCGTTGAAAAAAGTTCGACATCCGATGTATTGTCCAAGGAAGATAAAGACAGGCTTCTCGGACATCTGCGCCGTGCGCACGGAGTGGCGCCGGATAGCGAGAAAAAGAAGATCACGTTGACCCGGAAGGAAACGACCGAGATCAAGCAGGCCGATGCGACCGGCAAGTCGCGCACCATCCAGGTCGAAGTGCGCAAGAAGCGTACGTTCGTCAAGCGTGACGAGACGCCGGTCGAGGAGGCGCCGGCCAAACCGGTTGCGCCGGTAATCGATGAGGCGGAAGTGGCGCGTCGCGCCGATGAAGCGCGTCGCCAGGCCGAATTGATCGCACGCCAGGAAGCCGACTTGCGCGAGAAGCAAGAGCGCCTGGCGAAACTCGACGCCGAAAAGGAAGCACAAGCCAAGGCGGTCAAGAAGGCCGAAATCGAGGCGCAGAAAGCGGCGGTCGAGACGCCGGCAGTGATCAAGGTGGACGAATCTGCAGTAGAAGAGAAGAAGCGCGTAGCCGCTGAAGAGAGCAAGAAGAAAGCCGCACAGGTTGCCAAGGATGCTGCCAAGGACGCTACCGAAAAAGTGGCGGCGACTGAGCGCGCCCGCAAGGTAGTGGCGGACGAAGTGGCGCAGATCAAGGCGATGATGAATGCGCCGCGCCGTGCCATCAAGGCTCCGGAGCCGGTGCCCCCTGTGGCCGCCGTCAAGCCCGCCGAAGGCACGCTGCACAAGCCGGCGGACAAAAAGCCGGGCGAGAAAAAAGATGAGAAGAAGCCGGCGGTCAGCGCAGACAAGAAGTCGATCAAATCGGCAAATGTCTCGTCCACCTGGCAAGACGACGCCAAGAAGCGCGGCGTCGGCATCAAGACCCGCGGCAATACCGGTGGTGGCCGTGATGGCTGGCGCGCCGGGCCGAAAGGACGGCGGCCTTCGCACAGCGACGACCGCGAATCCAATTTCCAGGCGCCGACAGAAGCAGTCATCAAGGATATTCACGTACCCGAAACCATTACGGTGGCCGAACTGGCGCACAAGATGGCGGTCAAGGCATCCGAGGTCATCAAGCATTTGATGAAGCTCGGCCAGATGGTCACGATCAATCAGGTGCTCGATCAGGAAACTGCGATGATCCTGGTCGAAGAGATGGGTCATCAGGCCCATGCGGCCAAGCTGGACGATCCGGAAGCGCTGCTTGAACACGGTGCGGAACATGCCGACATCGAAGCATTGCCGCGTGCCCCGGTCGTGACCGTGATGGGTCACGTCGATCACGGGAAGACTTCGCTGCTCGATTACATCCGGCGCGCCAAGGTGGCTTCCAGTGAAGCCGGCGGGATTACCCAGCACATCGGCGCGTATCACGTCGAAACGCCGCGCGGCATGATTACCTTCCTTGATACGCCGGGCCACGAAGCGTTTACCGCGATGCGGGCACGCGGCGCCAAGGCGACCGATATCGTGATCCTGGTGGTGGCGGCGGACGACGGCGTGATGCCGCAAACCAAGGAAGCGATAGCCCACGCGAAGGCGGCCGGTGTACCGCTGGTGGTGGCGATTAACAAGATCGACAAGCCAGGCGCTAACCTCGATCGGGTCAAGCAGGAGCTGGTGGCTGAGCAAGTCGTACCGGAAGAATACGGCGGCGAATCGCCGTTCATTCCAGTCTCGGCGAAGACTGGCGAAGGCATTGATGCCTTGCTCGAAAGCGTGTTGCTGCAAGCCGAGGTGATGGAATTGAAATCGCCGGTGGACTCTCCAGCCCGCGGTCTGGTCATCGAAGCCAGGCTCGACAAAGGCCGCGGTCCGGTGGCGACCATCCTGGTGCAATCCGGTACTTTGCGGCGCGGCGATGTGGTGCTGGCCGGCTCGTCTTACGGCCGGGTGCGCGCCATGCTGGATGAGAACGGCAAGAGCATTGCAGAAGCAGGCCCATCGATTCCAGTCGAGATCCAGGGTTTGACCGAAGTGCCTGCAGCCGGCGAAGACGTTATGGTCATGATCGACGAACGCAAGGCGCGTGAAATCGCTCTGTTCCGCCAAGGAAAATACCGCGACGTGAAGCTGGCCAAGCAGCAAGCGGCCAAACTGGAGAACATGTTCGAACAGATGGCCGAAGGCGAAGTCAAGAACCTGCCGATGATCATCAAGGCCGACGTCCAGGGTTCGCAAGAAGCGCTGGTGCATTCGATGCAGAAATTGTCGACCAGCGAAGTACGGGTACAAGTCGTGCATGCGGCGGTCGGCGGCATTTCCGAATCGGACGTCAACCTGGCGGTCGCTTCGAAGGCGGTCATCATCGGCTTCAATACGCGAGCCGATGCGCAGGCACGCAAGCTGGCTGAAGCCAACGGCATCGATATTCGCTACTACAACATCATTTACGATGCGGTGGACGAAATCAAGGCAGCGATGTCCGGCATGTTGTCGCCGGAGAAGCGCGAACAGGCATTGGGCCTGGTCGAAATCCGCCAGGTCATCCTGGTCAGCAAGGTCGGCGCGATTGCCGGTTGCTTCGTGCTCGACGGCGTGGTCAGACGCGGTTCGTCGGTGCGTTTGCTGCGCAACAATGTCGTGGTGTGGACCGGTGAAATCGATTCGCTCAAGCGCTTCAAGGACGACGTGAAGGAAGTGAAATCCGGCTTTGAGTGCGGCTTGACGCTGAAGAACTTCAACGATGTGCAGGAAGGCGATCAATTGGAAGTGTTTGAAGTCCAGGAAGTCGCACGGACCTTGTAACGCGCTTGGTATTTACTGCCGCTTCCCGTAGCCCGGATGAAGCGTAGCGTCCCAAGAGGACATCCCTGGCGGCACCTAGGGTTGTGCCCTCCGGGGCGCGAAATCCGGGTCCGGTAGCTGCGAGGCTGCCGGGTTCCGCTTGCAGGCTTCGTCCGGGCCACGACGTTTCGAGTTGTCAGCACATGGCCAAACACAGCAAATCCATCCCGGGACGCGGAATTCGCGTCGCCGAACAAATCCAGCGCGATCTGGCGGAAATCATCGCGTACGAGTTGAAAGACCCGCGCGTGGGCATGATCACGATCACCGAAGTCCAGGTCACGCCCGACTACGCGCATGCCAAGGTGTTCTTCACGATGTTGAGCGACAACAAGGAGGCCATCCAGGTCACAGTCGCCGCCTTGAGCAAGGCAGCCGGGTTCGTTCGCGCGCAACTCGGAAAACGCCTGCACATCCATACGCTGCCCGAACTGCATTTCGTGCATGACAATTCGACTGCACGCGGCATGGAATTGTCCAAGCTGATCGACGAGGCGAACGCCACGCGCGCCAAGGATTCGGAACAAGACTGAGCCCGCTTTCTGCGCACGATTTGTGCGTAGAAACAACGTCATAGAAACGATGTAATTCCGCATGGCCACTATCCCGTCCAAATCCACGCGCGCACCGCGCATAGCTGTCAACGGCGTGCTGCTGCTTGACAAGGACGCGGGCGCGTCGAGCAACGACGCGCTGATCAAGGCCAAGCGTTTGCTGAACGCGCTCAAGGCCGGCCATACCGGCACCCTGGATCCATTCGCGACCGGCTTGCTGCCATTGTGCTTCGGCGAAGCGACCAAATTCGCGCAGGACTTGCTGGAAGCCGACAAAATCTATGAAACGGTCGTGCATCTGGGCGTGGCCACCGCCACCGGCGATACCGAAGGCGAAGTGACCGAGACCCGTGCGGTCGCGATTACGCAAGATCAAATCGAGCCGGTGCTGGCCCGATTTCGCGGTGAGATCGATCAAGTTCCACCGATGTATTCCGCGCTCAAACGCGATGGCAAGCCGTTGTACGAATATGCGCGGGCCGGCATCACGCTGGAGCGCACCGCGCGCCGCGTCACCATCCATGCGCTGGAATTCATCGAGTACCAGGCGCCGTTCTTGACGCTGCGCGTGAAGTGCAGCAAAGGTACTTACATCCGCGTGCTCGGTGAAGACATCGGCAATGCGCTCGGGTGCGGCGCGCATTTGCGCGCGTTGCGACGCACCGGCGTCGGCACCTTGACACTCGAACATGCGGTCACGCTGGAGCGCTTGACGCAGGTTGCCGATTCCGGGCGCGCCTCGCTGCTGGCACCGGTGGATGCCCTGTTGTCAACTTTCCCCGCCGTGCGCCTGAGCGATGAACTAGCGAAACGGTTTTTGCAGGGGCAGCGGTTGGCCCTGGGGAAAGAAGGCATGGATATTCCCGAGCAGGCAGGACGCGTTCGGGTCTATAGTGATGTCAGTGGTCGTTTGCTTGGCACCGGCCAAATGAAAGACTTCGGCGTGCTTGCGCCGGAGCGTTTGGTGGCCGTCGGCAACAGCGCGATCGAAGCGACCGTAATCACGCTGTAACAAACACCTGCGAGAGTGTGCGATTAGACGCAACTCTTTGAAATATCAGTATATTTATCAATTTCATACCCACCAACCTGCTATAATTGTCGGTTTTCCGAATTCTGCCCACAACGACCATGTCAAACATAAAACGCGCTATCCGCAACATCGCCATTATCGCCCACGTCGATCATGGCAAGACGACTCTCGTCGATCAACTGCTGCGCCAGTCCGGCACGTTCCGCGAGAATCAGCAAGTCGATACGCGCGTGATGGATTCCAACGATCTTGAAAAAGAGCGTGGCATTACCATCTTGGCGAAGAACTGTGCCGTCGAATACAACGGCACCCATATCAACATCGTCGACACCCCGGGCCACGCCGACTTCGGCGGCGAAGTGGAGCGCGTGTTGTCGATGGTCGATAGCGTCTTGCTGCTGGTCGACGCGGTCGACGGCCCGATGCCGCAAACCCGCTTCGTCACCCGCAAGGCGCTGGCGCTGGGCCTGAAGCCTATTGTCGTGGTCAACAAGGTGGATCGTCCAAGTGCGCGCGCTGAATGGGTCGTGAATCAGACGTTCGAGCTGTTCGACAAGCTGGGCGCCACCGACGAACAGCTTGACTTCCCGGTGGTTTACGCTTCGGCCTTGAACGGGTATGCCGGTCTCGACCCGGAAGTGCGCGGCGGCGACATGAATCCCCTGTTTGACGCGATCCTCCAGCACGTTCCGGTGCGCGAGGATGACCCTGACGGTCCCTTGCAATTGCAGATTTCTTCGCTCGATTACAACTCGTACGTCGGCAAGATCGGTATCGGCCGTATCACCCGTGGCCGCGTCAAGGCGTTGCAGGACGTCGTTATCATGGACGGACCGGGCAGCACGCCGCGCCGGGCACGCATTAATCAAGTACTGAATTTCAAGGGCCTCGAACGCGTCCTGGTGGACGAAGCAGTCGCCGGCGATATCGTGTTGATCAACGGTATTGACGAACTCGGCATCGGCACTACCGTTTGCGCGATTGATACGCCGGATGCACTGCCGCTGTTGAAAGTCGATGAACCGACCTTGAACATGAATTTCATGGTGAACAACTCGCCATTGGCCGGCCGCGAAGGGAAGTTCGTCACCAGCCGTCAAATCCGCGACCGCCTGGATCGTGAATTGAAATCCAACGTCGCGCTGCGCGTCACCGATACCGGCGATGACACCACGTTTGAAGTGGCAGGCCGTGGCGAATTGCACCTGACTATCCTGATTGAAAACATGCGGCGCGAAGGCTTCGAGCTGGCCGTTTCGCGTCCTCGGGTGGTGTTCAAAATGGTCGATGGCGTGCGTCACGAGCCATTTGAGATGCTCTCGATTGACGTCGAGGAAGGCAATCAAGGCGCGGTGATGGAAGAACTGGGTCGTCGTCGCGGCGATCTGCAGGACATGCAGCCGGACGGTAAAGGCCGTGTGCGTCTCGAATACCGTATTCCTGCGCGCGGTTTGATCGGTTTCCAGGGTGAGTTCATGACGTTGACTCGCGGTACCGGTTTGATGAGCCACATTTTTGATGAATACGCGCCGGTTGATACTACTCGCGGCGAGATGGCCGGTCGTCGCAATGGCGTGCTGATTTCGCAGGATGACGGCGCCGCGGTGGCGTACGCGATCTGGAAGTTGCAGGATCGCGGCCGCATGTTCGTGGTCCACAATGACCCGGTGTACGAAGGCATGATCATCGGCATTCACTCGCGCGACAACGACTTGGTCGTCAATCCGATCAAGGGCAAGCAACTGACCAACGTACGTTCCTCGGGTACCGATGAAGCGGTGCGCCTGGTGCCGCCCATCCAGATGTCGTTGGAATACGCGGTTGAATTCATCGACGATGACGAACTGGTTGAAATCACGCCGAAGAGTATCCGCCTGCGCAAGCGTTACCTGAAAGAGCACGAGCGTAAAAAGGCAGGGCGCGAAGCAGCGTAATTTTTTTGCGTAATCATTCAGAGCCCTCAGGGCCATGAATGAGCGAGAACCCGTTGATCCTCCTGGCCCGATTGTGGCCGGTTAGGCGCAGCGGGTTTTTTCATTGGCCCGACCGTATTCATTTATTTCATGCCTAACTTGCCATCGCATCGCCGTGCCGTCCTGCTGATGATTTGCGCTGCCACGCTGTGGAGTATGGCCGGCGTATTGACGCGCCATCTCGATGCCGCACGCGGGTTTGAAGTGACCCTCTGGCGCAGCGTTTTCGCCGCGTTCTTCGTCGCCGTGGCGTTATTGTGGCAGCAAGGCAGGAACGCGCTTGCGATGGTGTGCGCGGCCGGCCGTCTGGGGATCCTGTCGGGCGCGATGTGGAGCGTGATGTTTTGCTGCTTCATGCTAGCCTTGACCATGACTACGGTGGCCAATACCCTGATCGTGATGAGTATTTCGCCGCTCTTGACGGCGTTCTTCGCCTGGCTATTCCTGCGTCAGCGGATCGGCGCACGCACCAGGCTGGCGATCGCGATCGCATTTGCCGGCATGGTATGGATGTTTGCCAGCAGCATTTCACAAGTGAACGGTGTGCAGCTGGCGGGCATGGTGGTCGCGCTGGGCGTGCCGCTGGCCGCGTCGGTCAACGTCATCGCACTCAAGAAGGCCGGACATGGCGTCGATCTGGCGCCGGCGGTGATGTTGGGTGGCATATTTTCGGCTCTGATGATGCTGCCGCTGGCGTGGCCGTTTCAGGCTTCCCTGCACGACATCGGGATCCTGGCGGTGCTGGGTTTTTTTCAGCTCGGCTTTCCGTGCCTGCTGATGGTCGCCGCGTCGAAATCATTGTCGGCGCCCGAGATCGCTCTGCTTGCCTTGATCGAGGTCCTGCTGGGTCCCTTGTGGGCTTGGCTCGGCGCCGGCGAAGTGCCGGCGACCTCGACGCTGACTGGCGGCGCGGTGGTGCTGGGCGCACTGGTATTCAATGAGTTGGCGGCGTTGCGCCAGGTCCCTGCAACAGCCCTTCAGTAATCAGGCCGGCGCCGGGTTGACGTACAGCACCGCCTTCTCCGTTCCGCCCGGTTGGGGACAGGGTTCGTTACGCTTAACTTTTTCCCGCCATGCTGGTTGATTGGTTGGGGGCAGAGTACGCCACGCTTAACTCTTCCCTGCAATACGCAATATGTCCGCAATCGAACCGAACAGCTGATCGATCTGAGGCTTGTCGATAATCAACGGCGGCGACAGCGCGATGATGTCACCGGTGGTGCGAATCAATACGCCTTTGTCCCAGAAACATTTCAGGAAAACGTCGAACGCGCGCGCACTCGGCTTGCCCGGTATGCCGTCGAGTTCGATGCCGCAAACCAGGCCCAGGTTGCGCACGTCCTTCACATTTGGCAAGCCTTTCAGGCTGTGCGCCGCCTCTTCAAAATACGGCGCCATCGCCGCCGCGCGTTCGAACAGCCGTTCAGTCTTGTAGACGTCGACCGTCGCCAGCATCGCCGCTGCCGCCAGCGGGTGGGCGCTGTAGGTGTAGCCGTGGAAAAACTCGATCGCATTTTCCGGTGCCGCATCCATGAATGCATCGTGGATGTCTTGCCGCACGATTACCGCACCCATCGGCACGGTGGCGTTGGTCAAGCCCTTGGCACAGATGATCATGTCCGGCACAACGTCGAAATAATCGGCTGCGAACGGTGCGCCGAGGCGCCCGAATCCGGTAATCACTTCATCGAAAATCAGCAGGATGCCGTACCTGTCGCAAATCGCACGCAGCTTTTGCAGATAGCCCTTCGGCGGCAGAATCACGCCGGTCGAACCCTGGATCGGCTCGACGATCACAGCGGCAACGGTGGCGGGATCATGCAGCGTCAGCAGGCGTTGTTCCAGCTCATCGGCCATCTCGGCACCAAGTTCCGGCAGGCCGCGCGAGAACGCATTGCGTGCGATATCGAGCGGATGACGCAAGTGGTCGACGCCGGCCAGCGGCGGCCCGAAATGCTTGCGGTTGCCGGCAATGCCGCCAACCGAGATGCCGCCAAAGCCGACGCCGTGATAGCCGCGCTCGCGTCCGATCAGGCGCGTGCGGTAACCGTCGCCGCGCACGCGGTGATAGGCCAGCGCGATCTTCAGCGCGGTATCGACTCCTTCCGAGCCGTCGTTGCAGAAGAACACGCGGTTCAAGCCTTCCGGCGCGATCGACACCAGCGCGGTGGCCGCCTCGAAAGCTTGCGGATGCCCCATCTGGAACACCGGGGCGAAGTCCATGGTGGCGGCCTGTCGCTGTATCGCTTCGACTATTTTGGGATGGCCGTGGCCGGCATTGACGCACCACAATCCGGCGGTGCCGTCGAGAATCTTGCGGCCATCGTCCGACGTGTAATGCATGCCCGAAGCCGCGACCAACATGCGCGGCTTGGACTTGAATTGCCGGTTGGCCGTGAACGGCATCCAGAAATGTTCGGTATTGAGTGTCTTAGGCATGATCGGCCCTGTTCGTTTGGTCATGCTAATGATGGTAGCTTGTTTGGCACGCCATCGATAGAACCACTTGCGGGATTTCGATAGAGCCACGTGGTTTGTACCGGTACAATATCGGTTTTCGCATCAATTGCTGCCTTGAACTCCACTAAATTGCCCGCACACCGCATTTCCGTCGCGCCCATGATGGACTGGACAAATCAGGCTGGAAACGTGTATGGAATATGAGCTCTACGTTTATTGATGCACTAATGATGCACTTAATTTTGCCTGTTGGCGCAGTTTATCCAGTGCGATGGCAACATCGCGGACGTCGGCAGAGAGCGGCGAGCCAATCATAGGAACCGGGAAAACGCCTCGGCACCGTTGCTGATATCCAGTCCCAGTGCTGATACCTAAGGCGCAGCAAACCTCGTCTAGCGTCAATCGAGGCTTGTTGAAGATCGCCAGGAGCATAAATTCAGTATTCAATTTGCCCCCCGATCTCGGCGTTAAGTGAGCAAAAACGGTGGAAAACCAAGCGTAGCACCAATGGGTATCTGTTTAACCATAAGGCACTGGCTAAGGTCTTTCGGGCCAAGATGCTCGCTGGTATCGAAGCGGCTGGACTGAGGCTTCCCGCTTGCTACCCAAGAGAGTGGGTGGTCGACTGCAAATCCGTCGGCACCGGCGAAAAGGCGCTCGTCTATCTGGGACGCTATCTGTACCGGGGCGTCATCCAGGAAAAGGATATCGTCGCCGTCCGCAACGGCCAGGTCAGCTTTCGATTTCGAAATGCCAAAACCGCGAAGATGGAACTGCGAACCGTTTCAGGCGCGCAGTTCCT
>DHXL01000404.1:8973-9346 GCA_002415335.1 Oxalobacteraceae bacterium UBA5157 | reverse complement strand
AACAAATGCTTTTTGTCAAGTCGAAAACACTTATCAAAAAGTTACAAATTATTACTAAAAAGAAAATCTGTTATGCCATGACGAAAAAAAAACCGCTATAATCGCGTGCTAGGAAGCTTTCGTTGTGTGGCACCGCACCATTAGGTACGAAAAACCTGCGAAGACGCCCTATAGAGCGATAATTACCGGTAATTATTCATCGCAAAACTTATTAATAATACTCGAAGGAAAATTCATGAAAAAGACACTGTTGATCGCTGCTCTGTTAGCTGTTGCCCTGGCTGCTTGCAGCAAGAAAGCTGAAGACACCACTACAACCACCACTACTTCGGTACCGGCGATGTCGGCCCCTGAAGCTGCACCTGCCGCTCCT
>DHXL01000404.1:2865-8724 GCA_002415335.1 Oxalobacteraceae bacterium UBA5157 | reverse complement strand
CTGAAGCTGCACCTGCCGCTCCTGCCGCTCCTGCCGCTGAAGCTGCACCTGCCGCTCCTGCTGCTGAACCTGCACCTGCCGCTCCTGCTGCTGAACCTGCTCCTGCCGCTCCAGCAGCTGCTAGCGCATCCGCATCCAAGTAATCTCGATTACTTGAAAAGAGCCGGCCCTCGGGTCGGCTCTTTTTTTACGCTCGAGGCATTGCGCAGGGCATGACGTACAGCGTGGACACCGCTCACTGACCCAGTTCAATCCAGCCAAATCCCTGTTCCTGACACGCGACCCGAACCTCCACTTGCGCGGCACGCACGCGGCAGAGCGCTTCCCTCGCAAGTCCAGCCGTATTGTTCTGTTTGCTCAGATGTGCACCGACGACGATCTTCAGGCGCGATTGATCGAGTGCGCCGAGAATTTCAGCCGTAGCGTGATTGGATAAGTGTCCGTAGGGGCCGCCGATGCGCCGTTTCAGGGACGGCGGATAAGCCGATTCCGCCAGCATTTGACGGTCGTGGTTACACTCCAACATCAAGGCATCGCAGCCGCCCAGCGCTCCGATCAAATGCGGCGTCGAATGGCCCGCATCGGTCAACACACCCAACTTCCACCGGCCATCGCACACCACGTACTGCAGCGGTTCGCGCGCGTCGTGCGGCACGGTATAAGGGAGCAGTTCGAGATCGCCTATGGCCAGTCGGTCGCCGTCACGACAGGGGTGCAGTGTGACCCCTTCGCTGGCCGCACCGACAGCCTGAAGGGTGCCGGAGCTTAGCCAGACCGGAATGCGGTGACGCCGCGCGAACTTGAAGACGCCACCGACATGATCTTGATGTTCATGGGTCACGACAATGCCGGTTAAAGCGGTCGGGATCAGTGCCAGCCTGGCCAGGCGGCGCTCGGTTTCCCGGATGCCGAACCCGCAATCCAGCATGACCGTGGTTTGGGTCGTACCGGATGCGGTGGAAATCAACAGCGCATTGCCTTCGCTGCCACTGCCAAGGCTGGCAAACTTCACCTGGTGCCCCGCATGTCCACCGCCACAACAGCCCGCTATTTGAGCTGTTCGTTCAACAGCGACAATATCTTGTCCGCTATCGGCGAGGTCTCCGGCTTGCCACTGTTATTCAGAACCACGACTCGGCTGATGTCGCCGCTGCCCTTGACGGAGACGCGATAGCGTTGTGCTTCCTTGGATTTCTCATCATTCGACCCGAATGAGAACAAACGTGAGAAGAAGCCTTTCTCGCCCTTGTTCTGCGCATCCCGGCCTTGATCGACATAGCGCACGAAATACACACCCTGATTGCGATCACGATCTTCGACGGTGAAGCCGACGCGGTCCAGCGCCAGGCCGACACGGCGCCATGCGCGATCAAAGCCCTCGTCGACTTCCACATAGGCGCCGTCATTGCCTTTGGCCAGCTTGGCACGGGCCTGCAGTGCCGGTGCGCCGGCGACCGCGGCCTTGGCTTGTGCCGGTTCAGCACCGAGCCGCACCATCAAACGCGACAAGAACTCTGCCTCCAGCCCGGGGTCGGATGGCCGCGGAGTCCAGACCGTGCTGTCTTTTTGCAGGCCGGTCAGCACTTCTTGTGCGCCGCGATGGCTGATATAGATTTCCGTGGTTCCGTCTGGGGCGCGCTCGATCCGGGTACGGAATTTGTCACGCTCGCCGGTCGAGTACAGCGAATCGAGTGCCTTGCCGAGTGTCTCGCGAATGATGCCTTGCGGAATTTTTGCGCGATTCTCAGCCCAGTCGGTCTCCATGATGCCTGCCTGCGGCTCGTCGACATTGATTAGAAAACCGGCTTCCTGCCAGAAATCCTTCAGCTGCGGCCACAGTGCTTCCGGCGTTTGTTTGGTGACCAGCCAGCGCTGGCTGCCGGCACGCTCGATATGCAAGTCGCCGGCAGTACTGGGCGCTACCGTGGCAGCAGTAGCGCCCGCTGCGGGGCGCGCACCCTGTTGCAGGTTATATCCGGAGGCGGTCGCGGTGCCGCTATTGGATTCAACAATTGCGTAGCGGTTATCTCGCTGCAATTGGGTCAAATCAGGGGGCACTTCCAGCGATGGCGTCTGCGACTTGCCGGCGCTCTTATAGTCGATCCGACCGGGCTCCATCATCGAATTTAGTGAACTGCAGCCCGCCAGTCCGGTGAGCGCGAGTGCAAAGATCAAGCCACGTTGAGCGATGTTACGTTGAGCCATGTGAAAGTTCTTCCGAATAGTCGATACTAAATGAGGCAAGTCTTGTGAACACACGCCGATCCTGATCACCGCTGGGCCTTGGGAACGGCGAGTATGAAACGAGCCATCTGAAACGGGTTTATGAAACGGGGGACTTATTGTAATACACCCGACTCGCGCAGCGCCGCACGTACCGTGTCGTGATATTCATCGGCCAGCGGCACCAATGGCAATCGTATCCCGGCAGGCATCAATCCCATCTGCGCCATCGCCCATTTGACCGGAACCGGATTGGGTTCGACGAACAACTTGTTATGCAGAGGCAGGAGCTTATTGTTGATGCGAACCGCTTCCTCCGTATGTCCGTCCATCGCCGCCACGCATAGTTCGTGCATCGCGCGCGGCGCGACGTTGGCCGTAACCGAGATATTGCCCTTGGCTCCGCAAAACATCAGCGCCATTGCCGTCGGATCGTCACCGGAATAGACCGCGAACGATTTGGGCGCCAGCCGAATCAGGTCGGTGCCGCGGCCGATATTGCCGGTCGCGTCCTTGACGCCGACGATGCCGGTCACTTGCGCCAGGCGCAAAATCGTGTCGTTGGTCATATCCGCCACGGTACGCCCGGGCACGTTGTACAGAATCACCGGCAAGTCGACCGATTCCGCGATCTTCTTGAAATGCTGGTACATGCCTTCCTGCGTCGGCCGATTGTAATAAGGCACAACCAGCAATGACGCGTCGGCACCGACCTTCTTGGCGAAACGCGTAAGCTCGATCGCTTCGGCGGTCGAATTGCCGCCGGTACCGGCGATGATGGGGATGCGCTTGGCGGTATGCTCGACGGCGATCTTGATCAACTCGCAATGCTCTTCGACCGTTACGGTCGGCGATTCGCCGGTGGTGCCGACGATGACGATGCCGTCCGTACCTTCAGCAATATGCCAGTCGATTAACTTGCGCAAGCCCGAAAGATCAAGACTGCCATCCGCGTGCATGGGAGTGACGATTGCAACTATGCTGCCCTGAATCATAGAGATATTGGTGCGTAGAGATGGAAAGGTTCGATTGTAGCGGATAGCCCGCCGGTATGGGGTGCTGCGGTCGCACGATCTTGCTCCGAATCGGCCTTCACCGCGCAAATTCGCTGCACCATCGCTGGCTTGGGCTGGTCGATATAGCCGTCCTCGTAGGCAATCACGCGCCAGCGGTAATCGGCGTCGGACTGCACTCGCTCCAGCAGTTCGCCGGGCGCCAGCAAGAAATCCGGATTGGAAGGCTTGCCGAAGCGTTCATTGCCAAGCGCGAAGGTTTCATAAATCAGCACGCCGCCCGGCGCGACGCTCGCCAGTAGACTCGGAAACAGGGGCCGATGAAGGTAGTTGGTGACCACGATCGCGGCAAAGCGGCAAGCCTCAAACGGCCATGCGGCGCCGCTTTCAAGATCAAGTTGCAGCGGCGTGACGCCCTGCTCTGCAGCCTGCGCCAACGCGACGGCATCGCGGTCCGCCGCCAATACCGGATGGCCGAGCGCGGCCAACATGCGCGCATGGCGGCCGCTACCGCACGCCAGGTCGAGCACTTCGCCGCGCGGAATCAGCGGCGCGAAACGCGCAACCCATGGCGACGGAGTGGCGAGCGGTGTCGCCGGGAATTCAGGCAGCATATCGCCTGCCCGCGAAGCGGCATCGCCTTGCAAGCCGATACTCCCAGCCTTGGTCTGTCCCGTCATGCATCAGCTATAGCTCAAGCCCATCGCCTCGCGCACGTCGCGCATGGTCTCCTGCGCCAGCTTGCGCGCCTTGTCACCACCGTCGGCCACGATCGCACGCACCAGCGACGGGTCGTCGAGATACTGCTGCGCGCGTTCGCGCATCGGCTCCTGCTCTTTCAGTATCGCGTCAATCACCGGCTGCTTGCATTCCAGGCAGCCGATCCCGGCCGACTTGCAGCCTTTGATTACCCACTCCCTAATGCTGTCGTCGGAATACACCTGATGCAGCTGCCACACCGGACATTTTTCCGGATCGCCCGGGTCGGTGCGCCGGACGCGAGCCGGGTCGGTCGGCATGGTGCGCACTTTCTTGGTGACCGAGTCCTTATCCTCGCGCAGCGTGATGGTGTTGCCATAGCTCTTGGACATCTTCTGCCCATCCAGTCCCGGCAGTCGCGATGCCACAGTCAGTTTGGCGTGCGGCTCGACCAGAATCAGCTTGCGGCTGCCTTCGAGATAGCCGAACAAACGCTCGCGGTCAATCATCGACAGATTCTGGGCATCGTCCAGCATCGCCTTGGCCTGCTCCAGTGCGTCGTCCTTGCCGTCCTGCTGATAAGCGACGCGCAATTCGTTATACAGCTTGGCACGCTTGCTACCGAGCTTCTTGACGGCGTCTTGCGCTTTCTCTTCGAATCCCTTTTCCTTGCCGTACAGATGATTGAAGCGGCGTGCAATTTCGCGCATCATCTCGATATGCGGCACCTGGTCGTCACCTACCGGCACCAGGCTGGCGCGATAGATCAGCACGTCGGCCGCCTGCATCAGCGGGTAACCGAGGAAGCCGTAAGTAGTCAGATCCTTGTGCGCGAGCTTCTCGATCTGATCCTTGTAGGTCGGCACCCGCTCCAGCCATCCGAGCGGAGTCGCCATCCCCAGCAACAATGTCAGCTCGGCATGCTCGGGCACCTTGGACTGGATAAACAGCGTAGCCTGGGACGGGTCGACGCCGGCGGCCAGCCAGTCGACCAGCATGTCCCAGGTGCTGGATTCGATGATGCTGGGATCATCGTAGTGTGTGGTCAGCGCGTGCCAGTCGGCGACAAAGAACAGACAGGGCAACTCTGCCTGCATCTTTACCCAGTTCTTCAGGGCGCCGTGATAGTGACCAAGATGCATCGCGCCAGTGGGGCGCATGCCGGAGACAACGCGATCAGGATACATAGAGTCGGTCAGTTCAGGAAAATATTCAGCGGGGAAACAATCAATTGCAGCGCGGCGCCGGCGATCAGCATGACTGGCGTCATCCAGAAGTACAACACCTTCATCATCACCAGGGCCATCACGATGAAGAAACCGTACGGCTCGATCTGAGCGAATTTGTATGCATATCTATGCGGCAGCATGCTGGTCAATACCCGTCCGCCATCCAATGGAGGGATCGGGAACAGGTTGAATGCAAACATGACGAGATTGGTCAATACGCCCGCCCTGGCCATCTCACTGAAGAACCGCTCCTCCACTTGCATCGCCGTCAACCCGATGGAGAACAGCAGCCACAGCAGCGCCATGATGAAATTCGAAGCGGGGCCGGCCAGCGCGACCCATGCCATATCTCTTTTGGGCTTGCGCAACCTGCCGAAGTCGATCGGTACCGGTTTCGCATAGCCAAACAAGAACGCACCTCCGGTCGAGACATACAGCAGGATAGGAATCAGGATGGTTCCGAACGGATCGATATGCTTGATCGGATTCAGACTCATGCGTCCTTGCAAGTACGCGGTCGAATCACCAAAGTACTTTGCGGCGTAAGCATGGGCGGCTTCATGGAGCGTGATCGCGAACAATACCGGCAATGCGTATATTGCGATCGTTTGGATAAGGTCATTCATGGGCAGGATTTTATCAGAGGGTTGCCGCTGCCCGGGGCAAACGGAGAAATTGTAGGGATTCGGGCTCCG
>DHXL01000404.1:0-2677 GCA_002415335.1 Oxalobacteraceae bacterium UBA5157 | reverse complement strand
ATCTGACGCTCAAGCCGGTCGCGGATTTCATCCGGGTCCGTCAGCGATTCGGCCTCGCCCGGCAATATCAACGTGGTACCGAGCAAAGGCTGGGCCAGTTCCTCCAGCAGCGCATGCGCGATGCGATTCTCCGGCACGCGCAGGCCGATGGTCTTGCGGGACGGATGGCTCACGCGGCGCGGCACTTCCTTGGTGGCTTCCAGGATGAATGTGTAAGGCCCCGGCGTGGTGGCCTTTAGCACGCGGTACTGACGATTGTCGATACGCGCATAGAGCGCAATTTCGCTCAAGTCGCGGCATAGCAGAGTCAAGTGGTGCTTGTCGTCCACTGCGCGGATACGGCGCAGCCGTTCGACCGCGGCCTTGTCGTCGAGGTGGCACACCAGCGCGTAACAGGAATCAGTCGGCAGCGCGACAATGCCGCCACTGTGGATGATCTGCGCCGCCTGCTTGATCAGGCGCAGTTGCGGATTTTCGGGATGGATTTGAAAAAATTGGCTCATGAAATAGGAACGGCGGCAGCCGTCGGGCTGCCGCCGAATGTTAAGTATTGCCGGACGGCGTCAAGCGCAGGGGTACTCCGTCCCGGCTGATTGGGCTAGTAACACGCAATTAACGCACACCGCGCAACGCGGCAATTCGCACTTCAATCGGCGGATGGGTCGAAAACAAAGTCATGAAGCCGGGCTTGTCCTGGATCCCCATTGCCGCCATCGACTGCGGCAAGCTGGTGGTCTCGATTCCGCCCAGGCGCGCCAGCGCATTCATCATCGGCTGCGGGCTGCCGAGTAGTTTGGCCGAACCGGCATCGGCGCGGAATTCGCGCTGACGCGAGAACCATGCCACGATAATCGACGCGCCGATCCCAAACACGATTTGCGACACGATGACTGCCACGATGTAGCCGATGCCGGGACCGCTGTTGTCATTGTCACGCGACAGCGCGCGGTCCACGGCATAGCCAACGACGCGCGACAGGAACACGACGAACGTATTGACCACGCCCTGGATCAGGGTCATGGTCACCATATCGCCATTGGACACATGCGAAATTTCATGTCCGAGCACCGCTTCGATCTCTTCCCTGTTCATGCTCTCGAGCAGGCCGGTCGATACCGCGACCAGCGCCGCGTTCTTGAACGCGCCGGTCGCGAATGCGTTCGGTTCGCCCTCGTATACCGCCACTTCCGGCATCGCGATCTCGGCACGCTGCGCCAAGCGCCGAATGGTATCGAGCAGCCACACTTCGGTACTGGACGATGGCGCATCGATCACGCGCGCGCCGGTCGACCACTTGGCCATTGGTTTGCTGATCAACAGCGAAAAAATCGACCCGGTGAAACCCACCACCAGCGAAAAAACCATCAGCATCGGCAGGTTCAATCCCGCGCTCGTAAGGTAACGATTCACGCCCAGCAGGGAGAGCACGATGCTCATCACTGCGATCACCGCAATATTGGTCGCCAGGAACAGGAAAACACGTTTCATGTAGAAACCTCCGATATCGGTTCAGGAAAAATCCTCTTCAAGCGGGATCGAGATAAGACTTCGCTTAACCCTGTCCCGCAACTTCCTTAAATCGCTGCTTAAATCGGGACGGATGACGAAAATACAAGAGCGGACGATGCGATCCGTACGAGTATCAAAGCTGCCAGTCGTGCCAGACCGGCACCACGCTGTCAGGCAGAGGCGGCAGAGCACCCAAGTCAATGCGCGATTCTCCCGGGCCATGGAAATCGGACCCGCGCGAAGCCATGAAGCCGTACGCCTGCGCGACTTTGGCAAAGGTATCGTATTGATCGACGGTATGGCTGCCGGTCATGACTTCAATCGCGGCACCGCCCAATTGCTTGAATTCGTCGAAAAAAACACCAGCTTGCAGATCGCTGAAGCTGTAGCGTCCGGGATGCGCGACCACGGCAACGCCGCCGGCACCGCGTATCCAGGTAACCGCCTGCTTCAGCGTCGCCCAGCGATGCGGGACAAAACCCGGCTTGCCCTCAATCATATAGTGACGAAATACGTCGCCGATGTTGCCGCACACGCCAAGCTCGATAATGTAGCGGGCGAAATGGGTGCGCGAGATCAGATCAGGGTTGGCGACGAATTTGAGCGCGCCTTCATAGGCAGCGGGAATCCCGGCTGCGGCCAATTGCGCCGCCATTTCGTGTGCCCGACGCTCGCGGCCGGAACGGGTGTTGATCAAACCCTGAGTCAGATCGGCGTTCGTTTCATCGATCTTCAGTCCGACGATATGGACGGTTTGACCGGCCCAGGTGATTGAAATCTCGACTCCCGCCACGTACTGCAGACCGAGGTCTGCCGCCGCTTCGCGCGCGGCCGCAATGCCGTCGAGTTCATCATGGTCGGTCAATGCCCAGACATCGACACCATTTGCCTTGGCGCGCGCCGCAACCGCCGCCGGTGCAAGAACGCCGTCGGACACATTGGAATGGCAATGGAGATCTACGTTAAGCATGCTGGCATTGTGATATTCGATGGGAAAAAGACACATCGCGATTGTACGCCGCTTTACCCCAAGCATGCTGCAAGCGCACATACGATCTTGCATTCGCTTCAGCGGATAGCAAGTCGGAGTCCCCTTGTGGGCCATACGATCTTGCATTCGCTTCAGCGGATAGCAAGTGGGAGCCACCTTGTGGGCCATACGATGTTG
>DHXL01000063.1:797-8457 GCA_002415335.1 Oxalobacteraceae bacterium UBA5157 | reverse complement strand
GACGACCGCGGCGAGCGTCCGGGCGCGATGTTCGCCGACTGGGAATTGATCGGCGTACCGCACCGGGTCGTGATCGGCGAACGCAGCTTGAAGGAAGGCAATCTGGAATACCAGGGCCGGCGCGACGCGGCCGCCACCGCGGTTGCCGCGGCTGACATGGTCGAATTCGTCAAAGCCAAATTGCTCGCGTGACGCGTGCGCTGTTGTTGCGATGCATGCTGGTCGCGTTGCTGTCCTGGAGCGCCGGCCACGCCTGCGCGGGGAATCAGCAGGAAGAAGCGCTTGCCGATTCGGTGCGAGCCGCGCTGTCGCGTGCGATCACCGATGCCGGCCCACCCAAACCGCGATTCGCCGACATCAAGGCCCGTATCGGCTATCTGTTTTGGCTGGGCGAGATGTCGAGCCGGCTGAAAAAGAAGTTGCCTGATTTCCAGGTGCGGCTGGAATTCCTGCGCACCGTCTGGTACGAAGCGCGCAGGGCCGGACTCGATCCGGCGATGGTGCTGGGCCTGATCCAGGTCGAATCGGCATTCCGCAAGTATGCGTTGTCGCCGGTCGGCGCCACCGGTTACATGCAGGTCATGCCGTTCTGGACCCGCGTCATCGGTGATGGCGATAGCAAGAAGCTGTTTCACATGCAAACCAATCTGCGCTACGGCTGTTCGGTCCTGCGCATGTATATCGACCGCGAAGGCGGCAATCTCTACCTGGCGCTGGGCCGCTACAACGGCAGCCGCGGCCGGGCCGAGTATCCGGATGCCGTGTTGGCGGCGTGGAATCAGTGGAAATACAAGCCCTGAACCCATGCGGCCTGGCTTCCGCTTCCGCGGATTGCCAGCCCCACGACAGGACGCCGGCTTGCTATCCGCCAGTGCGAATGGAAGAGCGCATCGCGGGGCCGGCCGCCGCAGCATATCGGCGGCGCATTGTGTGGAGTGCGCTGGCGGTGTCCTTGCTCTGGGGCCGTGACGCCCGACCGTCGGCAATCACGGGGACCGTATTCGATACCATGCTGCGAACCACGACCTGTCCGCAGTAGATCGGGACTTCGAATCAGAACGGCTGCGCGCAAGCAGCGGACCGATGTTCCGATGCCGCGCCGACAGAAACAAAAACGCCCGCGCGATGCGGGCGTTTTTGTTTGGTACCTGGAAAGAAGATTATTTCAGGTGATCGGAGATCAGCTTCGTCATCTCGAACATCGATACCTGCTTCTTGCCACCAAAGACTGCTTTCAGCTTCTCATCTGCATCGATCATGCGGCGGTTCAGCGCATTTTGCAGATTGAATTTCTTGATGTAGTCCCAGACCTTCTTCGTTACCTCAGTACGCGGCAGCGGATTCGCTCCGACGACGGCGGCCAGCACGGCGGACGGCGTCATTGCCTTCATGAATGCTGCATTCGGCTTGCGCGGCGTCGCTGGTTTGGCAGCTACCTTCTTTGCGGCGGGCTTGGCAGCTGGTTTAGCAGCCGGTTTCGCTGCTGCCTTCTTGGCGGCAGGCTTCGCTGCCGGTTTGGCGGCTGCTTTTTTTACTGCCGGTTTAGCGGCTGGTTTAGCTGCTGCTTTTTTTACCGGTGCTGCTGCCTTTACTGCCGGTTTTTTTACTGCTGCTGCGGGTTTTTTCGCAGCCGGCTTTTTGGCGGCCGGTTTCGCGGCTGCGGGTTTTTTTGCTGTTGCCATCTTCAAGCCTCCGTCACAGAGAGTGTTGGGAAATTGCGCCATGTCACGCACCGCTAATAGTGGTGCGGTTTTCCCGGGGATGCAAGTGTTTTTTGTGCGTTTTTGCGGGATTCTGTGGGAGCTGCACCACGCGATCCTCATAGGAGGAATCCGCAAAAGCGAGGATTTTACGCGCGGCCGCTTTGGCGTGCGCGACACTTGCAGGCGATGCCGCAGCCGGCTTTTGGTGCGCGCGCAGGAGTATCTCGAACGCTGCGAACAAGGCGCAGAGCCTTGCTGCAGCTCGCTTTCCGCGGAGTGGGCCAGTGCATGGCGGCGCCCTGCGAAGCTCGGCGCTTAACGCATGCCGGGCATCATGCCCTTCATCCCGCGCATCATTTTCATCATCCCGCCGCCCTTGAGCTTCTTCATCATCGACTGCATTTGCTCGAACTGGGCCAGCATGCGATTGACTTCCTGTACCTGTACGCCGGCGCCGGTGGCGATGCGGCGCTTGCGTGAAGCCTTGAGCAATTCCGGCTTGGCGCGCTCCTGCGGCGTCATCGAATTGATGATGCCTTCCATGCGGCGCACCTGCTTGTCGGCCTGGTCCATCTTGGCGCCGCCGGCGGCTTGCTGGAACTGGGCCGGCAGCTTGTCCATCAGATTCGCCATCCCGCCCATCTTCTTCATTTGCGCCAGTTGCGACTTGAAATCGTTCAAGTCGAACTTGCCGCCGCCCTTGATTTTCTGCGCCAGGTCCTGCGCGGCGGCGACGTCCACGCCTTTGCGCGCTTCCTCCACCAACGCCAGAATATCGCCCATGCCGAGGATGCGATCGGCCATGCGGCTCGGGTCAAATGCTTCCAGGCCATCCAGCTTCTCGGACACGCCGGCGAATTTGATCGGCTTGCCGGTGATGTGACGGACCGATAGCGCGGCACCGCCGCGCGCATCGCCGTCCAGTTTGGTCAGCACGATGCCGGTCAGCGGCAACGCGTCGTTGAAGGCCTTGGCGGTGTTCACCGCGTCCTGTCCTAGCATCGCATCGACCACGAACAAGGTCTCGATCGGCTTGACGGCCGCATGCAGCGCGGCGATCTCTTGCATCATCGCCACATCGATGCCGAGCCGGCCGGCGGTGTCGATGATCAGCACGTCGTGGTAGTGCTTCTTCGCGAAATCAAGTGCGGCCAGCGCGATCTCGACCGGCTTGTCGCTGGCTTGCGACGGAAAGAAATCGGCGCCGACCTGGGCCGTCACGGTCTGCAACTGGCCGATCGCAGCCGGACGGTAAACGTCGGCGGAAACGGTCAGCACCTTTTTCTTTTTCTCTTCGCGCAGATATTTCGCGAGCTTGCCGACGGTGGTGGTCTTGCCCGCACCTTGCAGGCCGGCCATCAGGATCACCGCCGGCGGCTGGGTCGCGAAACTGAGTTGCGAGGCTTCCGGTCCGAGGTCGGCGCCCATCAGGGAAGCCAGTTCGCGCTGCACCACGCCAACCAGCGCCTGGCCTGGTGTGAGCGACCCGATGACGTCGGCACCGAGTGCCTTTTCCTTGACGCGCCCGATGAATTCGCGCACGGCCGGCAGCGCGACGTCCGCTTCGAGCAGCGCCAGCCGCACTTCGCGCAGCATTTCCGCGGTATTGGCTTCGGTCAGGCGGGCTTCCCCGCGCATGGTCTTGACGACTTTGGCAAGGCGTTGGGTCAGATTGTCGAGCATGGGCGAGGTATCTTCGAAAAGGAGGCGAAAGGTCGATGTGCGGAACTGCACCAACAAAAAATATTCCAGGTGCCGCACATCGAAAACGGGCTTCTATTTTAACCGATGCGGGGCCCGATAACGGCTGCGCCGCGAGCGGGGCGTATCGGGCGGAACCCCGGAATGCGGTCAGGCCAAATTCTGGTTTCTCGCACGGAAAATCTCCCTGGCGGGTGTCAATCGGGCGGTTTAACCCCTGAAAAATCAATGACTTGCAGACTCCTGCGGAGATGGCACGAAGGCTGCAATGAATCGCGGCACACATTCCAATAACGGAGACAAACATGACACGAGTTGGCATAAAACGCTGGTTGCCTTGCTGTTGGCGAGCACGGCATGCATGGTCTCGGCCGAGGACGGCATCACCGACAGCACCATCCTGATCGGCCAAACCATTGGTCTGACCGGCCAGATCGCGGGCGCTGTCAAGGAACTGAATGAGGGCGCACACGCTTACCTCGCCGGCGTCAACAAGAGCGGCGGTGTGTTCGGCCGAAAGATCAAGATACGCACGCTGGACGACAAGTTCGACCCGGCGCTGGCAGCCGTCAATGCAGAAATCCTGATCAAGCAGGAGCACGTATTTGCATTATTCCAGAATCGCGGCACACCGCATACGGAAGCCATACTGCCGATCCTGACTGCGAGCGGCGTGCCGCTGATTGCGCCAAGCACCGGCGCTGCGGTGTTTCATGCACCTGTCAACCATTTTGTGTTCAATGTGCGCGCCAAATACCAGGATGAGATCGCTAAGGCGGTCGAGCAATTCAGCACCGTCGGCATCAGGCGTATCGGTCTGATTCATGTCGACGATTCGTTCGGAAACGACGCTTTGGCCGGTTTCACCGGCGCGATGATGGCGCGCAAGCTAACGCCGGCCATGATTGCCAAGTTCGATCGGGTCAAGCCCGATATCGCGGTGGCCGCCGGCACCGTGCTCAAATCGAATCCCGGCGCGTTGATTGTCGTGGGAACCGCCACCACGACTGCCCACCTGATTAAAGCCATCCGCGCGCAAGGCGGACAGATGCAAGTCATGACGCTTTCGAACAACGCGTCGCAAGCATTTGTGAAAAGCCTCGGCAGCGCCGCGGCCGGCGTAATCGTATCGCAGATCACCCCGGCGCCGGATCTGGTTTCGTCGCGGCTGGGACAGGAATTCAAGGTGGCCGCGAAGGCAAGCGGTGCGACCGTATCGTATGCCGCGATGGAGGGATTCGTCGCTGCCAAGGTGCTGGTGGAGGGGCTGCGCCGCGCCGGCCGCAATCTCACCCGTGAGGGATTGATCCGCGCGCTGGAATCGATGCAGCGGGTTGATCTCGGCGGCTTGATGCTCAGTTATAGCGAGCATGACCATACCGGCAGCGAGTTTGTCGAATTGACGATGATCGGAAAGTCCGGGCAATTCATCCGCTGACCTGGGGCCCGCTGCGAAACATGGAGGCGAAATCCGGATTGCCGCATCTCTCGATTCTGGAATGTCGCACAACACGCCCGCCGTACAACCAGGACTTATGAAATATCCACAAAGAAATCAAACACTTATCTTCATGCACTTGGCTGGCACGAACGGTGCAATGAAACCGTGCAGTTCCCTTTATTCATCTGGAGACAAACATGACTCAAAAAATAGTTCGCGCGGCATTGCTCGCCTCGGTGGCACTGGCATTCTCGGCCCACGCAGAGGACGTGGTACGACTGGGCAACCTCAAATTCGCACATTTCGGCGCCATATCGTATATCAAGGAAATTGCGCCCACATGCGGCATCAAGGTCGAGGAGCACGTGTTTGCCAAAGGCCCGGATGTCATGCAGGCGATTCTCGCCGGTGAGCTCGACGTCGGCGCAATGGCATCGGAAGGCGCCATTTCCGGTCGCGCCAACGGCGCTCCGATTTACGTTGTCGCCGGTTTTGCCAAGGGCGGCGCGCGGTTGGTGGCGCGGCCGGATGCCGGCATCAAGTCGATCAAGGACTTGAAGGGCAAAAGGGTGGGCGTGACGCGCGGCGGCATTCATGAAATCTTGCTGGCGGCCGAATTGGCGCAGAACGGATTGACGATGTCGGATAAGCCGGGCAAGGACGTGCTGGTGGTGTATCTCGGTTTTGCCGACTTGAATCAGGCGCTGCTGGGCAAGAATCTGGATGCCATCATGCAAAGCGAGCCGCAATCCTCGCAGGCGATCAACCGCGGCTTCGGCGTTGAGGTGATGAAGCCTTACGATACGCCGATCGGCGCGCCGGTCCGCACTTTGGTGATGACCGAGAACTTCTACAACAAGCATCGGCCGGTTGCGGAAAAATTCATGCGCTGCTTCGTGGAGGCCACCAGGAATTTTATCGAGACCAAGGGACTGGCCGAAAAATACGTGCGCGAGACGATTTTCAAAGGCCAGATTACCAAGGAGGATTTCAGTAACGCGATCGGCAACGCGCCCTACACTTATGACGTCACCCCGCAGCACATCCAGATCACGACCGACGTGATGAACAAATACGGCGTCGGAAAAATGGCCAAACCACCGCTCGCGACAGACTGGGTGAAAACCGATCTGCTGGATCAGGCAAAGAAAAGCTTGAACGTTCAATAGGGGGCAGGTCATGACCAAAACCAAATGGCGAGACGCCGCGGCCGGGCTGATCGTGCCGCTCGTCCTGATCCTGTTATGGCAGGCGGTTTGCCTGCTCGGATGGATCAATCCCCTGAAGCTGCCGTCGCCTTTCGCCGTGGCGCAAAGGTGGGTGCAATATCTGTTGCCGGTCGACCCTTATACCGGTTCCGGAAGCTGGCTGTCGTGGGCATTTTCAGGTGAGCTGGTGGGCGATGCAATCGGCAGCATGGTCCGCGTCGCCATGGGGTTTGCGGTCGGCGCGGGACTGGCGCTGCCGCTGGGCTTGTTAATGGGCGCCAGCCAGCGCGTCTACGGCAAGATGTACATTCTGGTGCAGGTGCTGAGGCCGATTCCGCCCAGTGCCTACACGCCGCTGGCGATGCTCTGGTTTGGACTCGGCAATCCGCCGGCGGTGTTCATGATTTCGATCGCCGCGTTTTTCCCGGTCCTGATCAATACCATCGTTGGCGTGCGCCAGGTTGACAGCATCTATCTGCGCGCCGCACGCAATCTGGGCGTCAGCCATGCGACGATGTTTGTGCGCGTCATGCTCCCGGCTGCAATGCCTTATATCCTGGCCGGCGTGCGGATCGCGATTGGTGCTTCGTTCATGATCGTGATCGTGTCGGAGCTGATTGCCGTGCCTGACGGATTGGGCTTTCGCATCAATGAAGCGCGCGAATATTTCTGGACCGATAAGGTGATGGCAGGCATGTTCACGATTGGCATGATCGGACTCGCGCTCGACCTGATCATGAATAAATTGAATAATCATTTGCTGCGGTGGCACCGTGGCCTGGAGAGTTGACATGACGACGTCTCAGATCACGGTGGCCGGCGTGAGCAAGGTGTTCAGGACCAGCGAGCGCGAGGTGGTCGCGCTGAAGGAAATCAATCTCGACATTCCGACCGGGCAGTTTGTCTGCCTGCTCGGACCTTCCGGTTGCGGCAAGTCGACCTTGTTGAATGCGGTGGCAGGATTTTCCTTGCCAACGACCGGCAGCATCATCGCGGACGGCAAGCGGGTGACCGGGCCGGGACCGGAGCGCGGCATGGTCTTTCAGGAATACGCATTGTTCCCCTGGATGACGGTTGAGCAAAACGTCGCGTTCGGGCTGGAAGTCAAGGGCATGGAAAAATCGGCCATTCACACGCGCGTCATGGCGCTGCTGGAGATGCTGAGCTTGACCGACTTCAGAAGCCGTTTTCCGAAAGACCTGTCTGGCGGCATGCGTCAACGCGTTGCGATCGCGCGCGTGCTTGCGCTGGATTCGCCGATCATGCTGATGGATGAGCCGTTCGGCGCGCTCGATGCGCTGACGCGCCGCAATTTGCAGGACGAATTGCTGCGCATCTGGGCCGAGCTGAAAAAAACCATCATCTTTGTCACGCACAGCATCGAAGAAGCGATCTACCTGGCGGACCGCATCATCGTCATGACCTATCGGCCAGGTACCGTCAAGCGCGACCTGATCGTGACATTGCCGCGCCTGCGCGATCCGTCGGCACCGGATTTCAATGCGCTCAAGCGCGAACTGGGGCAAATGGTGATGGAAGAGCAACAACGGCACCACAATGACGAGCTGAGGATGGCAGCGGTCGATTGATTGAAGACGAGCAAGCGG
>DHXL01000063.1:388-691 GCA_002415335.1 Oxalobacteraceae bacterium UBA5157 | reverse complement strand
GAGGATGGCAGCGGTCGATTGATGAATTGTTGATTCGCGTGCGCGGGCGCAGCCATCAGCAGCGCGCTCGCGGCAAGCGCTGTCAACTGATGCAAGAATCTGAATTTCATTGCCTTCTCCTTTGTTAGTATGGATGTCGGTGAAGCCGGTGCGCATGTCGCAATACCTGGGTAATGGTCGCTGCCTGCAAGATGACGCCTGTTCGGTGCAGGCATCCTATTCTATAAGCAGATCGTCTTCTTCAGCACGGGATTGTCTCGATAAGTCCAAAGGGCTTGCCTGATGGGGGTTCCGTTCGTGCGG
>DHXL01000063.1:0-122 GCA_002415335.1 Oxalobacteraceae bacterium UBA5157 | reverse complement strand
GACAAGTCGGACGACTTCAGATGTCGGCCGCATCGAAGCCGACGAACAAGATTAAATAATTCAAGCACCTGGCCTCGGCAACCAAATTGGCACGATGTATGCATACGATCTTGCATTCGCTT
>DHXL01000209.1:9811-20653 GCA_002415335.1 Oxalobacteraceae bacterium UBA5157 | reverse complement strand
ACGTGCGGCTTGGTCCGTTCAAACTTGCTTTTTGCCATTTTAGACTCCTAACGATTTGATGAGAATGCCCAGGCACGCGCCCGACGATGTTGCTCGATGTTGCAAATGAGTATTGCCGAAATTTTCACCGGCAGAGCCGGTTGCAGCTAAATTCTGGTGCCCTTTACGTGGATTGAACACGTGGCCTCTCCCTTACCAAGGGAGTGCTCTACCACTGAGCTAAAAGGGCATACTTGCGCTGTTCGATGCCCACAAAACAACACAACGACTACAAAACTGGAGCGGGTGAAGGGAATCGAACCCTCGTCATAAGCTTGGAAGGCTTCAGCTCTACCATTGAGCTACACCCGCAAGGGCTACCACTTCAGCCGATCACAATTCAATGCTTCTTTTCTTCACTACTCCACCTGCGCTTCACCTAAAACCTTGGTGGAGGGGGCTGGATTCGAACCAGCGTACTCGTAAGAGGGCAGATTTACAGTCTGCTGCCATTAACCACTCGGCCACCCCTCCGCAGGGAACCCCAAACTATAGGGGAACTGAGTTACCTTGTCAACCGTCCGATGCGGCGAAATCAATAAAGTTTTCGCCATTCAAGCGATAAACCCATCGATCGGATCATGCTAGAGTGAAACAGGCAAAGTCGGCCTGCGCGCCCGTGCGGAATACGGCCTTGCCAAGCCACCAACATCAAATCGCGTTACGACCATTCATGGCAATTCATATCGGTGCGCAGCGCCAGCATGCGGCACGCCGGACTCGGGAATGATCGCTCACAGAAAGAATGCATGATTACGATTTACCATAACCCGCGCTGCTCCAAGTCGCGCGCAGCCTTGGCGTTAGCGCAGCAATTCGCCGACCTGCAGCAGCTGCCGTTGCAGATCGTGGATTATCAGAAGACGCCGCTGACGCCGGCCGGGCTGCGCGCGCTGCATGCGCAATTGGGCGGCCAGGTACGCGACATGGCGCGTGACAACGAAGAGGAATACGCCGCGCTGGACCTGGCACAGGCCGACGATGCTGCATTACTGCGGGCATTGGCGGCGCACCCGAAACTGCTGCAGCGTCCGATCGTCAGCTACCACGGCCGTGCCGTGATCGCGCGCCCGGCCGAATGCCTGCACGCGTTGCTCGAGGCTTCCGCGCCGCCCTTGCCTTGACCGCGGACGACCCGTTGCATTAACCGCGGCTCCGCCAGAATGAAAAAGGCAAGTGCAATCGCTCGCACTTGCCGTGGTTACCTCGAGTACTACCGTTACCACATGATGACGCGCTGCTCCGGTGGCAGGTACATCTTGTCGCCTGGCTTGATGCCGAACGCGCTGTAGAAGCCGGGCTGATTCTTCAAGGTGCCGTTACCGCGGAATTGCGGCGGCGAATGCGGATCGGTCTTGAGGTACACGATCTCCTGCTGGTCGCGCACCTTGCCGCGCCAGACCTGGCCGAAGCCGATGAAAAAGCGCTGATCACCGGTCATGCCGTCGATGACAGGCGCCGGCTTGCCGCCCAGCGATAGCTGGTAGGCCTTGTACGCAATCGCGAGCCCGGAGTTGTCGGCGATGTTTTCGCCCAGCGTCAGTTCTCCATTCACGTGATAGCCGGGCAGCGGGCTGTACGCACTGTATTGCGCGATCAACGCCTTGGTCTTGGCGGCGAATTTTTCGTGATCCTCCTTGGTCCACCAGTCGCGCAAATTGCCCAGGCCATCATACTGCGCCCCTTGATCGTCGAAGCCGTGGCTGATTTCATGACCGATGACGGCGCCGATCGCGCCGTAATTGACGGCGTCGTCAGCCTGGACGTTAAAGAACGGCGGCTGCAGGATCGCGGCCGGAAACACGATTTCGTTCAGCTCGGGATTGTAGTAGGCGTTGACGGTTTGCGGCGTCATGTCCCACTCTTCGCGATCAATCGGCTTGCCGAGCTTATCGATGTTGCGGCGGTATTCAAACAGATTGGCACGCCGCACGTTGCCCACCAGGTCATCCTTGGCGATGGTCAGCGTCGAGTAATCACGCCACTTGTTCGGATAGCCGATTTTTGGCATGAAGGTCGCGAGCTTGGCCTGCGCCTCCTTCTTGGTGGCCGGCGTCATCCAATCCAGCGTGTCGATGCTTTCGCGGTAGGCGGCCAGCAGATTGCCCACCAGTTTCTCCATCCGCGCCTTGTTATCGGGGGGGAAATACTGCGCCACGTAGAGCTTGCCCAGTCCTTCCCCGATTCCGCCTTCAGCCAGCTTGACGGCACGCTTCCAGCGCGGCTCGGGTTGCGGGATGCCGCGCAAGACCGTGCCGTAAAACGCGAAATTCTGGTCGACGTAAGACTTCGACAAATAGGGCGCATAGCTGCTCAACACGTGCCAGCGGAAATAGGTTTTCCAAACCGGCAGCGGCGTGCTTTTCAATACCTTGCCAAAGCCGGTGAGGTAGCTCGGCTGGCTGACCACCACATACGTGACCTTGCCCGCGATGCCGGTTGCCGCGAGGTAGGATTTCCAGTCGTAGCCGGGCGCGAGCCTGGCGAGCCTGGCCAATTCCACCCGGTTATACGTTTTCACCGGATCGCGGTTCTGCACCTTGGTCCACTGCACTTTGGCCAATGCGGTTTCCAGCGTCATGATTTTCCTGGCATCGGCGCCGGCATGCCTGTCGCCACTCATCGCGAGCATCTTCGATATGTGCGCCTGATACTTGACGCGTGCGTCCTTCAGCTTGGCATCATCGTTCTTCAAGTAGTAATCGCGATCCGGCAAACCCAGGCCGCTCTGGCCCAAGTCGACGATATACTTGGTCGAATCCTTGGCGTCCTGATGCACCCCGAAGTCATAGGGAGCGGTGACGCCAATCTGATTGTAGTGCGCGATCAAGGCGGCGATCTGCTTCTTGTCCTTGAGTGCGGCGACTGTGGCCAGTTCCGATTCGATCGGCTTCAGGCCGAGCGTTTCGAGCCGGGGCTCATCCATGAAACTGGCGTACAGATCGCCGATTTGCTGCGCTTCGGTGCCGTGGGCCGCTGGACTCTTCGCTGCGTTTTCAATGATGCCGCGCAATTGCGGCAGAGTCGCTTCGTTCAATTCGTGGAATGCGCCCCAGCCCGACTTGTCGGCGGGGATCTCGGTGTTCTTGAGCCACGTGCCATTAACGTGTCGATAGAAATCGTCCTGGGCGCGCACGGTCGGATCGATGTTTTGCTGCTCGACTCCGGATGTCAGTACGGCGTGCGGCGCCGGTGGCGGGATTCCCGCCTTGGTCGGCGCCTCCGAAGGAGTGGTCGAACATGCTGCGGTCAGCGCGATCAAGCTCGCGCCTATCAAAAATCGATTCAAGGTGGGTCTCCTGATTGGTGAGCGGCGGCATTGAGTTGTGCTTAACTCCGTCGCGCGGTGCGTGAACTTTTGAACCGGATGGGAAAAAAGCAACGCGTCACTTTATCACCGAAATGCAGCGCTGTCAGCGGGCGGATTGCCAAGCCTATTCGCGCGTCATGGGTTTGGCCGCGACGTGGGCCGGTGTGATGCTGTATTTCTTCAGGACCGCCTGGTAAAGTTCGGCCAGTGGCGTCAAGCGCGGATTGGTGGCGTCCAGCCGGCGCGCGCTTTCGACATACCAGCGCGCGTTTTCCGCCATCCGGTTGTCCCAGCCCATATTCTCCAGGCACTTGAGCAAGGCCAGCGCGGCGTTAAATACGACTTGCGGATTGTCGGGAAATTTGTGAGCCGCTTCGGTCATCAGGACCACCGCACCGCGGAAGTCGCCGAGTTTGGCCTTTTCGGCTCCGGTCGATACCAGTGCGATCACCTGCTTGCGGCTTTCCTTGGCGATGCTCTCGGCCAGCTCCCTGCGCCCGGCTTTCTCGAATATTTTCATGGCCTTTGCCATTGCCACACCGTCCGAGGCGTTATTCATCACGTCCAGCATGACTTCCGATGCGCCGTCTTCCAGGTCGTTTTCGAGACAACTTTTCGCCAGCGCCAGCTTCATGCTGTTCGACAAGCCGACGCCGTCACGGCAGGCTGCCACCGCATTGCTCAACTCTTCGGCTGCGCGTTCGGCGTCGCCCTGCTGCTCATGAATCAGGGCGGCCGAGATAGCGCGGCAGGCTGCGGTCTTCTTGACACCGGCCAGCGATTTTTCGAGATCGCGGACCACGTTTGCCGCCTGCGTCGTATCACCCTTCTGGACCAGCGTCCGTACCAATTGCACATGATCTTCGGGATCGCGAAACTCGGAGTACCTTGCTTTCTGGACCACCTGCTGGAATGATCTTTCCGCCGTGTCGACGTCGCCCGCTTCCAGCGCCACCTCACCCAGCTTGCGCAAACGCCGCACCGCATGCGGCGACAGCGCGACCGCCGTCTCCAGCACGCTCTTCGCGGCCGGCAGTTGGCCGTTCGCCTCATGCGCTTTGGCCAGCCAGTCATAGGCGTCCATGAATTTGCTGTTGTCGCTCACCAGTGTGGTCAAGATGGCTTCCGCCTCGCCGAATTTGTTTTGCATGAACAGCGTCTTGGCCAGGCCGAGCCGGGCCCACGCCACCGCTTTCATCTCAAGCAGTTGTTGGTAAATCGGCTCCGCTTGGGCCGCTTGACCCAAGATCACATGCAGTTCTGCGCGCAGGCGCATGAAATCGATGGCGAAACGCGGATTTTTCGATTCGCCCGCGGCACATTCACCGATCGCTTCCAGCAGGTTGCCCTCTTCCATCAACTGGTAGACGGACCTGAATAGCGCACGCTTCTCGATCGCGCGCGCGAGACGTTCCAGCAACGCATCGGCAGTAAAAGGCTTCAACAGATACTCGGTCGGCGCCAGTTCGGCCGCGCTGACCACTTTTTGATACGTGCGCTCCGCCGTCACCATCATGAAAATGGTCCACAGCGGAATCAACTTGTTGTGACGCAAATCCTCCAGCAATTGCTGGCCATCCTGGCCGTCGGCCAAATCGTATTCGCACAGGATGATGTCGTAGCTCTTGCTCTTGAGAGGGCGGATTGCGGTGCCGGAACTGACTGCATGGTCAATCTTCGTGATGCCGCACAAGTTCAGCATGTTATGAATGCTGCCGCGCATCCCGGCATGCGGTTCGATAATCAATGCGGTGAAAGCACCCAGTTCTTTCATGGTATCCAGAAGTCGGTAGTCGCGCGCCTGCAAGCCAGTTCGCACCTAGCCGTAACGGCATGGTAAGCGTGCTGGCGACAAGCGTTTGGGAAACTTTAGCACGCGGATCGCCCTGCAGGCCGATATACGGTGAATTCAGTCAGGAGCAGGAGCGCCGCCGCGCCTGCACGCGCCGGACCCAGGTGACGGCTCAGTGCCTCGCCGCTCTGACGCAGGCTGGCCGTCGCGCCGGCGTCACTGCAGCAACTTCGCCGCCAAGAACGCCAGCGTCGACACCACCAAAGTCGAGCCGAACGGCAGGCACAGGATCTGGTCGAACAATTTGAAGCGGACATCGCCCGGCACATGCCAGGCGCCGAGCTTTTGCAAGCCCGGCAACAAGAATGGAAAGATAGTCAAGGCAATGAAAATTACGGCGACCCAGCGGATCATGGAGCGGCTCTCAATGGAAGATGGAAGACGTCGACAGCGGATCAACCCGCCTCCGCCACAGTCTAACGCAACACGCGTGCGACCAGAAAAGCCAGTATCGCAAGCAATATCGCGGAGGCGAAAGGCAGCGAGAATTTCTTGCCGAACAGCGCGAAGCGCACATCGCCGGGAAGGCGTCCGATACCGAATTTTTCCAGCCATGGCAGTAGCGATGGAAACACGATCAACACGAGGAAAACGATGAGCACCCAGCGTATCACGCGCGCCCCACTTTGATCGGCGCACGCATCTTCAGAGCCGGTAACTGCGATCGTTGTGGGCAAATTTCGCCGGCAATTCGACTCCTTTGCCGACCGTCAGCACCTTGAACAATTCACCCATTTCGGCCGGCGAGGTTAATTTTTGCACCGCATTCGCCTGCGGCAGATAACGGCGCTGGTCCTCGGGCGGAATACGCAGCAGCAAGTCGGCAATGCCGGCATCCAGCAGGAATCCCGCCTGGCTGGTGTACCCCAGCATATCCAGGCCGCCGTTCACTGCGGCATAGGCCATGGCGGTAAAGTCGACATGCGCTGTGATGTCCTGAAGACCCGGCAGGTAAAACGGATCGTCGTGCGCGTGATGTCGATAATGGCACATCAGCGTGCCGGTCGACCTTTGTCCCAGGTAATATTCGCGTGCCGGAAAACCGTAATCGAACAGCAATGCCGCGCCACCAAGACCGGTATCGTGGTGCCCGGCGCACAGCATGGCGGCCAGCGAACGCATGAAGCCGGCCGCCACCGCGTGAACCTCGGTCAGATAGCCGACAGGCAGACTTGCGGCATCGGGGATTTGCGCCGTCAGTGACGGACTGCAAGGCCGGTCGCGATAAACGAACTTCTTGTCCGACAGTCCGATGCCGCGCTCCTTCCAGCCGCGCTCATCCTTGACCACCAGCTGCACCGGCATTGCGTCCAGTACTTCGTTGCCGATCACTACGCCGGAAAATGCCGGCGGAAACTGTTCCAGCCAGACAACCTGCGGAAAGTCGCGCAGGACCCTCTCTTGCCGCGCACGCAACTCGCCCGAGACTTCGACGATCGCATAGCGATGCAGCGGCACGCCGAGCGTGCGCATTTCGGTCAGGATGTCGAACGCCAGCTTGCCGCTGCCGGCGCCGAATTCGAGGATTTGCGGCGCGCTTTGGCGCATCAGGTCGGCGGCCACTGCTGCCAGGCTGGCACCAAAAAGCGGCGTCATTTCCGGCGCGGTTGTAAAATCACCGTCTTTGCCAAGTTTTACCGCGCCGCCGCTGTAATAGCCCAGCTCGGGCGCGTACAAAGCCAGCTCCATGTAACGGGCGAACGAGATCCACCCGGAATGATGCCGGATGTCGTTCGCAATCAGGGTTTGCAGCGCGCGCGACGCGTTGTACGCGTCGGCGGACGGTTCTGGCAGTTGCAGTTGCATGATCGGTATTGTAAGGTCTAATCAGTTGGAGACGTACGGTTCTCGCCTCAGTTGCAGGAAACAAAGTGCGCATCGACTGGCCGGCGCCGCGCTCTTACCCACGATGAAGATCTATCCGGGGACGTCGTAAATTAAATATGACCACAGACACACAAAAAGTTGCATTGGTAACCGGCGCCGCCAAGCGCATCGGCCGCGCGATCGCACTCGCATTGGCTGAGCGCGGCTGGGACCTGGTCGTCCATTATGGGCGCTCGGCTGACGATGCGCTAGCAACCGTGCGCGCGATCGAGGCGCGCGGCCGGCGCGCGGCCGCGGTTGCCTGTGACTTGGCCGACGAGGCGGCGGTCAAGACACTGCTGGCGCGCGCCACTGCGGCGCTCGATGGGAGCCGGATTTCGTGCGTGGTAAATAATGCGTCGCTGTTCGAACATGACGCGGCGGCTGATTTTTCGAGCGCGCGGCTCGATGCGCACATGCACACCAATCTGGCGGCACCCATCCTGCTGGCACATGCGCTTCACGCGGCCACGCCAACCGGTTCGCATGCGGTGGTGATCAACTTGCTGGATCAGAAATTGTTCAACCTGAATCCGGATTTCCTGTCCTACACGCTATCCAAAGCCGCGTTGCACAGCGCCACCGCGATGCTGGCGCAAGCGCTGGCGCCGACCGTACGCGTGGTCGGCGTGGCGCCCGGCATTACGCTGATTTCAGGCAACCAGACGGTGGCGGGCTTCGTCAACGCGCATAGCCACACGCCACTGGGCCGCTCCAGCATGCCGGACGACATCGCCAACGCGGTATGCTATCTGGCCGAGGCGCGCGCGGTCACCGGCACCACGCTGGTGGTCGATGGCGGCCAGCATTTGCTGCCGCTTCCGCGCGACGTGATGTTTGTCGCGAATTAATGTAATGTGCCGGGCGCCGGCGTGCGGCGCGACTTTCCCCCACTGACCTCTTACTGTTGAAAATATGCTCTCCTCCCTGTCCCATCCCGCACTTCGCAACTGCCGCCGCCTCTTTCTACGCAACTACGAGGTATTGATCAACATCGGGGTGCACGAATTCGAGAAGAAGGGCGAACAGCGCGTGCTGATCAACGTCGACCTCTTCATCCCGCTCGCGGTCTCCACGCCGGCGGCCGACCATTTGGACGAGGTAGTTGACTACGACTTCATGCGCGACACCATCGCCAGGCGCATGGCGCAAGGCCACATCCATTTGCAGGAAACCCTGTGCGACGACGTCGCGCGCGCGATGCTGGCGCATCCGAAAGTGCGTGCCGTCCGGGTCTCGACCGCCAAGCCCGACGTCTACCCTGATTGCGAGAGCGTCGGCGTGGAAGTTATGCATGTGAAAGAGGAGTAGAGCTTGCGATGAATGATTTCTTGCACGAATCCGCGCTGAGCGATGCGCAACGGGCCGACACGGTGCTCGGCATCAAGAAGGCCGAAAAGATCGCCTACGAAAATGGTAAGCTGCACAAACGCCTCTGCCGCCAAGTCGGCCAGGCGATCGGCGACTTCAATATGATCGAGGAAGGCGACAAGGTCATGGCGTGCCTGTCCGGCGGCAAGGACAGTTATGCGCTGCTGGATATTCTGCTGACTCTGCGCGAACGCGCACCGATCAATTTCGACATCGTCGCGGTCAATCTCGATCAGAAGCAGCCGAATTTTCCTGCTCATATCCTGCCCGAATACCTGACGCGGCTCGGGGTACCGTTCCATATCGAAAACCAGGACACCTACAGCATCGTCAAGCGCGTGATCCCGGAAGGCAAGACGACTTGTTCGCTCTGTTCGCGCTTGCGGCGCGGCATCCTGTACCGCGTGGCGGATGAACTGGGTGCGACCAAGATTGCGCTCGGCCATCATCGCGACGACATCATGGAAACTTTTTTCCTCAACATGTTCTTCGGTGGCAAATTGAAAAGCATGCCGCCCAAGCTGCAATCGGACGACGGCAAGCACATCGTGATCCGCCCGCTCGCCTACGTGAAGGAAGCCGATTCGACGCATTACGCCGAGCTCAAGCAATTTCCAATCATCCCTTGCGACCTGTGCGGCTCGCAAGAGAACCTGCAACGCAAGCAGATCAAAGGCATGCTGCGCGAATGGGAAAAGAAATTTCCGGGCCGCGTCGATAGCATCTTCGCGTCGCTCGCAACGGTTGCCCCATCGCATCTGATGGATCGCAATTTATTCGACTTTGCCGGCCTCGCCGTGACTGGCGTTGCTTCCACCGACGGCGATATTGCGTTTGATGACGAGCCGTGCGCGCCGCCGGCGCCGAATGTCGTGCGGTTTCAAGGCATGCTGGATTGACGGGGTCTCCGGGCGAGGCATGTGTTCGCCATACATTCCAGTTTTGCAACTGTTTGTAACCTCGGTAGTCAATCCGGCCGCTGCGGCGTTCATTAATAATAAGAGCCACTCCAGGAACGACATGAAACCCTACTTCAAACCCTTGCTGCTGGTTGGCATGCTTCTTTTCAGCGCGCTTGCGCTGGCCGATCCGCCGGGCCGGGTCGGCCAGATCGCCTACACGCACGGCATCGTGAGTTTCCGCGCCTCGTATGACGACGATCCGGTGGCAGCCGAATTGAATTGGCCGGTCACCTCACAAAACGTCCTGTCCACCGCGTCCGGTGCGCGCACCGAATTGCGGATCGGGTCAACGGCGGTGCGCCTGGACTCGAATTCGGAACTGGAAATCACCCAGCTCGACGATCAGCACCTGAAACTCTATCTGACCCAAGGCAGCGCCAGCATACGCGTCACGAGCCGCGACTCGGCGCGCGATTTTGAACTGGAGACGCCGCAAGGCCTGGTATTGCTGACCGCGCCGTCCGAGCTGCGGGTCGATGCCGGGCGCCAGCCGGAAACCACGGCAATCAGCCTGTTTAGCGGCGCAGCGCGCTTCCAAGGCGCGGGGTCGGATTTCTCGCTGCGCGCCGGCAATCGAATGGAAATCGCGAGCGGTAATATTCGCATGAGCGACGCGCATGCCGGCGATTACGCCGATGAGTTCGATCACTGGAGCGCCGCGCGAGACCAGCGCGACGACGCATCGGTCTCGGCGCGTTATCTTTCCCCGGAAATGACCGGCTATGAAGAGCTCGATCGCAACGGCACCTGGAGCACGACTGAGGCGTATGGTGCGGTCTGGTATCCGACCGTGGTGCCGGTCGATTGGGCGCCCTACCGTGCCGGCCGCTGGACGTGGATCGAGCCATGGGGCTGGACTTGGGTCGACAGCGCGCCATGGGGCTATGCGCCGTCGCATTATGGGCGCTGGGTCTCGCTGCACCGGCGTTGGTGCTGGGTGCCGGGCGCAAGAGCCGTGCGGCCGATCTGGGCACCCGCACTGGTCGGCTGGGTCGGCGGACGCAACTGGAATGTCGCTTTCTCGGTCGGTTCGGCGCCCGCGGTGGGCTGGTTCCCGCTGGCGCCGCGCGAAGTGTACCTACCGAGTTACCGCGTGTCGCCAACCTACGTGAGGCAGATCAATATCGCGCATGTCACCAACATCAACAACATCACCAACATCACGAACCTGGCAAGGCATACCGACTATCAGAATAGTCGGATACGCGATGCGGTCACGGTGATGCCACAAGATCGCTTCGTGGTGCATAAAACCGTCGTCGTCGCGCCGTCTCAGGCGGTGCTGCGGCAACCGCAGCAGCTGAAGGCGGCGCCCGTATCGGCGCTGGTTCCCACCGCCATTGCGCGACCCAATGTCCTAGCAGCGCCGAACCCGGCTCGTGCACAGCGTCAGCGCGAATGGGAGCGAGCACCGCGCACGCTGTCCAACCTGCCGCAGCAAC
>DHXL01000209.1:470-9599 GCA_002415335.1 Oxalobacteraceae bacterium UBA5157 | reverse complement strand
ACAACAACAACGGCAACAGGAACGGCAGCCCGCCGTCGTCGTGGCGGCGCCGACTGCGGCCGCACCGGCCGCTAATTCGCGGGCGACGGCGATACAACCAGGAAGCGCGCGCGGCGGCATGCCGGTCCGTCCGGAACGGCAAGCCGCTCCCCTGCAAGCGGCACCGTCGACGCCTGCGGTGACATCGGGCGGCCCGCGCGAGCGGGAATTCAAGCGCACTCCCATGCCGATCGAGCGAGCGGAGCGACCACTGCAGCCACGACCGTCACAACCGGCGCAGCCGATCAAGGTCGAGCCGCTGGTGGTGCAGCCCGTGCCGGCACGCGGCACCGGTGCCGGGCAGGCGCGCGCCCGCGTGCCGGAACGGCACGACAATCCGGCAGCGCGGGTGGAACGACGTGAACTGGCGCCGCTCTCGCCGCTTCGGAATGAGAGGCATGAGACGGTGCCGGTACCGGTGGAACGGCGTGCCATCGCGCCGCCACAGGCACCACCGGAGCGGCGCGTCGCGCCACGGCCGGCCGCGTCGCCGACACCGGCTGCCGCCGCGCGCGGTCCGGAGGCTGCCAGGGAACGCCGCGGCCACGAACGCGATGGGCAACATCCGTCGGCGTCGGGCGAGGCATCGGGACCGCGCTCGCACCAGGCTGGCATGGAGCGATGAGGTTAGGCGCAACGTGCGCGGCGCCAACCGCGTGAAGCCGCCGATTGAGCGGCAAGTTCCTTGTGCGCCGACGCCGCCGGATTGAAGACGCGGCGAGAGCACGTGATAAAATTTTGCACCGTCGCCGATCCACTCGTCGACCGGGCATGCGGCGCCCGTGCTGCGCTCAACTCGATTCCTCAACAGAAACAGATACCGCCTATGAACATCGTCATACTCGCTGCCGGCATGGGCAAGCGCATGCACTCCGCGCTGCCCAAGGTCTTGCATCCACTGGCCGGCAAACCGCTGCTGGCGCATGTGATCGACACCGCCCGCAGCTTGTCGCCCGACACCTTGTGCGTGATTTACGGCCATGGCGGTGCCGCGGTGCCCGATGCGTTCAAGGGAGCCGACATCGCATTCGCTATCCAGGACCCGCAGCTCGGCACCGGCCATGCGGTGGTGCAGGCGCTACCGCACCTGGACGATCGTTGCCCGACCTTGATCCTGTATGGCGATGTTCCGCTCACCAGCGCCGTCACGCTGCAACGTTTATTGGATGTCGCGGAGCGCGACAAGCTGGCGATCCTGACCGTTCATCTCGACAGCCCGGTCGGCTATGGCCGCATCGTGCGCGAAGATGGCAAGATCGTCCGCATCGTCGAGCAAAAGGATGCCGACGAGGCGGAACGCGCAATCCGCGAAGTCAATTCCGGCATCATGGTCGCACCCACGGTGCGGCTCAGGCAATGGCTGACGAACTTATCGAATGACAATGCGCAAGGCGAGTACTACCTGACCGATATCGTGGCGCAAGCGGTCGCCGACGGCGTGCCGGTGGTGGCGGCGCAGCCCGATGCGGCATGGGAAACGCTCGGCGTGAACAGCAAGGTGCAGTTGGCCGAACTGGAACGCATCTTCCAGGGCGAGATCGCCGCCGCCTTACTCGAGCAGGGCGTGACGCTGGCGGACCCGGCACGCATCGATGTGCGCGGCAAAATCCTGTGCGGCGGCGATGTCAGCATCGATGTCAATTGCGTCTTCGAGGGCCTGGTCACACTGGAGGACGACGTCAGCATCGGCGCCCATTGCGTGATCAAGAACGCGCACATCGGGCGCGGCGTCCGGATCAAACCGTTTTGCCATATCGAAGAGGCGACCATCGGCGCCGGCTCGGTCATCGGGCCCTACGCGCGGCTGCGTCCCGGCACCGAATTGGCGGAGGACGTCCACATCGGCAATTTCGTTGAAATCAAGAACAGCCAAATCGCCGCGCACAGCAAGGCCAATCATCTCGCTTATGTCGGCGACGCCACGGTCGGCTCGCGCGTCAACATCGGCGCCGGCACGATCACCTGCAACTACGATGGCGTCAACAAATTCCGCACGGTGATCGAAGACGATGTCTTTATCGGCAGCGACAGCCAGTTGATCGCGCCGGTCACGGTCGGCAAAGGCGCGACGCTCGGCGCCGGCACCACCCTGAGCAAGAATGCGCCGGCCGGCAAGCTGACGATATCGCGCGCCGGGCAAGTGACGATCGAAAGCTGGCAGCGGCCGATCAAGATCAAGAAATGACGCGGCCGATCGCGCCATGCGCGATCGATGGATTAGTCAGCGATGCATCAAGCAGGATGCATTAAGCACGATGTATCACACCGCAATGCTGGTTTCAAACTTGCTGCGATAGATCGAGAAGAAGCTGCGCACGTTGCGCACGTTGACCTGTCCCGCAAACAGCCGATGCGCCAGCGCGTGATAGGCCGGCATGTCGGCCACCTGCACCACCAGCACGAAGTCCGGTCCGGGCGACACGCGGTAACACTGCAGCACCGCCGTCTCATGCGCGACCGCGCTTTCAAACTCGACTTGCCGCTCGGCGCCCTGGTGGTCCAGCGTGACTTCCACGATCGCGGTCAACGCGGCGCCCACCATGTGCGGCGCGACGATCGCCACCTGCCGTTGAATCACTCCGGCGTCCCGCATCCGTTTGACCCGCCGCAGGCAGGTCGGCGCCGACGCGTGCACGTGCGCGGCGAGCTGATTATTGGTTTGCGACGCATCCGCCTGCAAGGCGTTAAGGATACGGCGGTCAAGTTCATCGAGCAAGATAGCGAGTTCCGACATGGAATTTATTTACCTTATTGTATATGTTTTGACGAAATATTTCATACCATCGAACATGTGGAATAATAATCCATTTATTAGTTGTTTTAGACGACTTCTTTCACTGCCACTCGGCTAGCATGGGTAGATTCATTGCTCAAACAGAAAGAGAACCCCATGTGCGGCATAGTTGGCGCGGTTGCGCAACGCAACATCACTCCCATCCTGCTGGAGGGGCTCAAACGGCTCGAATACCGCGGTTATGATTCGTGCGGCGTGGCGTTGCACGTCGACGGCAAGCTGCTGCGCGCGCGCAGCATCGCGCGCGTCGCCGACCTCGAAAGCCAAGTCAATGCCACGCATCTGGCCGGCTTCACCGGCATCGCCCACACCCGCTGGGCCACGCATGGCGCTCCGTCCTCGGACAACGCGCATCCGCATTTTTCGCGTGAGCGCATCGCGCTGGTCCACAACGGCATCATCGAAAACCACGACGAATTGCGAGCCGAATTGAAGACCGCAGGTTACCAGTTCACGAGCCAGACCGACACCGAAGTGATCGCCCACCTGGTCGATCACCTGTATGGCGGCGATCTGTTCGACACCGTGCAGCAAGCCGTCAAGCGACTGACCGGCGCCTTCGCGATCGCCGTGTTCTGCCGCGACGAACCACACCGCGTGGTCGGCGCGCGGCGCGGCTCACCGCTGGTGGTCGGAATCGGCCAAGGCGAAAACTTCCTAGCGTCCGATGCGCTTGCATTGGCCGGCACCACCGACCAAATCATTTACCTGGAAGAAGGCGACGTGGTCGATCTGCAGCTGCAACGCTGCTGGATTGTCGACGCCGATGGCAGAGCGGTGCAGCGCGAAGTCAAGACCGTCCATGCACACACCGGCGCGGCCGAACTCGGACCTTACCGCCACTTCATGCAAAAGGAAATTTTCGAGCAGCCGCGCGCGATCGCCGACACTCTGGAAGGCGTCACCAGCATCATGCCGGAGCTGTTCGGCGACAAGGCGTTTGGTATCTTCAAGCAAATCGACTCGGTATTGATCCTGGCCTGCGGCACCAGCTACTACGCCGGACTGACCGCAAAGTACTGGATCGAATCGCTGGCGAAAGTCCCGGTCAGCGTCGAGATCGCCAGCGAATACCGCTATCGCGACAGCGTTCCCAATCCCAATACGCTGGTGGTCACGATTTCGCAGAGCGGCGAAACCGCCGACACGCTGGCCGCGCTCAAGCACGCGCGCGCACAAGGCATGCCGCATACCCTGACGATCTGTAACGCAGCCACCAGCGCGATGGTGCGTGAATGCGAGCTGGCCTACATCACGCGCGCCGGTATCGAAGTCGGCGTTGCGTCGACCAAGGCATTCAGCACGCAACTGGTCGCGCTGTTCTTGCTAGCCCTGGCGCTGGCACAGATCAAAGGCCGCCTCACCGACGAACAGGAAGCCGCTCAAGTGAAAGCGCTGCGCCATCTGCCGTCGGCGCTGAGCGCAGTGCTTGCGCTGGAACCGCAAATCATCGCGTGGGCCGACGATTTCGCGCGCAAGGAAAATGCGCTATTCCTCGGCCGCGGCCTGCATTATCCGATCGCACTGGAAGGCGCGCTCAAATTGAAAGAGATTTCGTATATTCACGCGGAAGCCTATCCGGCCGGCGAATTGAAGCACGGACCGCTTGCGCTGGTGACCGAAGAAATGCCGGTGGTAACAGTTGCGCCGAACGACGCGCTGCTTGAGAAATTGAAGTCGAACATGCATGAAGTGCGCGCGCGCGGCGGACAACTTTACGTCTTCGCCGATGCCGATTCTCACATCGTTCCGAGCGAGGGAATACACGTGATCCGGCTACCGGAACACTATGGCTTGCTGTCGCCGATCTTGCACGTGGTGCCGTTGCAGCTGCTGGCGTATCACACGGCGCTGGCGCGTGGGACGGATGTAGATAAGCCTAGAAATCTGGCGAAGTCGGTGACGGTGGAATGATCGATCATGTGCCCGCAATCATCTTATTCCTGTTCATTAAAGTCGAAAAAAAGACATTAAAGTCGAAAACAGGACATTAAAGTCGAAAACTCATATTCGAACGAATTACTCCCTCCAAACAAGAGTCATCTGTTTGAAATTGCGCGCAAAGAATGGAGCATGGAAAATCTAGCCAATCCGCTTAAGAATATTCGGAAGCCCGCCGGCAGCCGTGTACGTAATCGTCGGCTCGACGCTGGAAATCCGAACGTATCCTCGATTGTTTGTAGTCCAGCAAAAATCAATATGCGTTACTGCAAACTACTGTGCCGCGCCCGCCGTAACGAGGTTTGACGTTGCCAGCGCCAACCACGACTATATTCGCGAATGGCACGTGTCCGACCTGGCGCCTAGGGACTTATCAGGACATTTAGGATTAAGCGTGTTGCGGCCGACGAGTTTTTAACCCCGCCTCTTTGATTGACTCTTCAATTTGTCGCATACTCAACCGAGCCCATCGTTTTCATCAGAACCAAACAATTCGACGACAAAATTTGGATCAACCGTAAAATAATATCTTTTGGAGGATCCATGAATATCAGTTGGGGAAGTACCAGCGGATGCTCACAAAGATAGCATCTGGCGGAAATCACATCCCTTTCGTATTCAGCATGCCCGCCGATTTATTTTTCAAGCGCATTAGCCTACCTGAACGCAATGATGATCTCGGCTAATGCGACATAATGTTCTACGCAGGCATCGTAGTACCCAACTTGGCGGCTAATGCCAGCACCACCAACAACGTCAACGCCTCGCATAGCAACACCAGTCTAAACCCCTTGGCACCGCCCACCTGATCACGATCCAGCTGCGCTAGCCAATACCAGCGATTTCGCACCCCTAATCCGGTAGCAATCGCGACCGCACCTAGTTTTGCCAACAGTATCCAGGAATAGGCGGAACCCCACGGATTGCTGGCACGTTCAAGCAACCGTGCCACATTGAACAGCCCGCTACTGACCACCACCAGCAGCGCCAGCGTAGTTACCTCCGACAGGCGATGTGCCAATGAAGTGCGCTGCTGCAGCGGCCAGTTGCACCAGTCAGACGTCAGCAGCACACAGACTCCGACTGATCCAGCCCAGGCGGTCGTTGCCAGCACATGCGCAGTGTGGATCAATACGGAAAAACTGACGAAGCCCTGATCCGCCGCGTGCCCAGTCGCCGCCCGTGCCAGCGCGAATCCAATTAGGCCAACCGCGAACAGGCCATTTCGCCTTTGCCATGTGGAGCTGACAGTCGCCACCATCAACATGGTCCAGGCAGCGAACGCGACCCAGATCATGGCGCCAAAATGTGACTGCGTGAGTACCCGCCAGAGTGCGGCCGGCAGGTCGATGATACGGGTTTCGGTCATGGCAACGGTGCCGGCGCACAGGTAGGCCGCGAGCCCAATGCCGAGCAGTACACAAGCCCTGCGAGCAATGCTGGCGAGTCGTACTGAGGTCGCCGCCGACGACACTGCGGCTCGCAACGCCGCGACGCCGACGGCCGCTGCCAGCGCCATATCCAGCAATCCCGCAAAGAGCGGTTGCATCCAGCCGGCGACCATATCCATCACTTCACCGTGAATTTATAGCTCCCCTGAGTACGGTGACCATCATCCCCGACCGCAACCCATTTCACTTGATATTCACCCGCTGGCAAGGTCGGTAGCGCTACTCGCATGGTCTTGCGAGTAGCGGCGTCGACCTCGGCTTTGGCGCTATTGACCTGCTTGCCGCGCGCATCGCTGACGATCAGACTGCTGAACGCCGCTTCGAGCGCTTCGTCATAGGTGATGCGGACTTCTTGCGGCGCAATGACGATCGCACCTGCGACGGGAGACTGAGTCTCAGGATGTGCATGCGCCCAGGCTTGACCGATGCTGCTTAAACTCAGCGCGCCGACGACTGCGGCCGCGCGAAAGAAGGCTCGGACGGCAGAGCAGTGAAAAGAAGAGTGATGCATGACAAGGGCCTTTTAAAAAATGGGTTTACCGATGGTCTTTGGGAAAATGTCATCGAAAAAGAAGTGAGTTTGCAGCCGCATGCCGATGGTATGGCCGCTGGCACTATTGGCCGGGATTTGCGCTTCCAGTCCGACCTGAACGGTGCGTGACTGCCAAATGATGCCTGGGTTGATCGTACCAGTGGTGCTGCCTGAGCAACTGCCGCTGGTGCAGGTACTCATCGCTAGTTCCACTACCGGGATCAGGTTAGCTAAAGGTTTTGGCAAACCGACGTTTTTGACGAAGGATTGCAGGTACGGCAGGCTGTATTGCAGCGTCATGCCCCAGTCCAGGGTATTCGGAACCGCACTGTCGCTGGCGTATTGCCGGCCAACCGTGCCAGTAATGGCGAATGGCCTGAGCCAGTTCAAGGCATCTGGCAAATCGCCAAAGCCTTTGCCTGCATACACCGTTGGTGCATAGGTCGAATAGCTGCTGCCGATGGCCTTGCTGCCGCTGCCGCCGATGTCACCATTCATGCCGACCGACAGCATGAATTCGTGTACAGGATTAACGTACACGACATACTTGATGCCAAGGCCGAGATTATCGAAGCCCTTGACCGCGGAATTGTCGCTGACGCGCTGGGTCGTGTAGTTGCTCCCAACGCTGAACGCAAGGCTCGGCGTGATTGTTTTGGCATAGTTGGCCGACAAGGTGTTAACAGTGACAGCATCGCCGTCATCGTTGGGCGCCCTGATGTGGCCAAACTGAAAATCTAGTTCGTCACCGATCCCGGTATCGTCTACCGCCAGCGTGGCCGGGAAGATTCGGTTGCCTGCTACGGCATGCGCATGGCCAAGCGGAGCCAGGCTTGCAATAACAAGTCCGAAGGCCGCACAAGTCAGTGTGTTTCGCATGATGTCAGATTCCTTTGAGAAAGAGTGATGGGGCAAGCTGCTGCGCCAATTTGATGGCGATGTATAAGCAAGTAAAGAGCCGGAATCACAATCAGCGAGAACAGCGGTGCCGACACCATGCCACCGATCAGCGGCGCCGCGATCCGTTTCATCACATCGGCGCCCGCATCGTCCGAGAACATGACCGGCAGCAATCCGCCCAGAATGACTGCCACCGTCATCGCTTTCGGGCGCAGGCGCAGCAATGCGCCGGCGATGATGGCCGATAGCAGGTCTTTCTCTGCCGGAGTGACGTTTTCCTCCTTCAGCGCCGCCAGTGCCTGATCCAAATAGAGCAGCATCACGATGCCGAATTCGGCGGCGACGCCAGACAGGGCGATCAGTCCGATGATCACGGCAACCGACAGTTGATAGCCAAGAAGATAAATGAACCACAGGCCGCCAATTAGCGAAAATGGCAAACACAACAAAACCAAGCCGACTTTCACGGCATTGCGAAAGTGCAGGAAGAGCAAGGCGGTGACCAGCAACAGCGTCAATCCAACCGCCGACCACAGCCGCGGCTTGCCATTCCGGTAGTTCAGATATTGGCCCTGCCAGGTCATCGTGTAGCCAGTGCCAAGCTTGACCTTTCGATCCAGCGCATCTTGTGCTGCGGCCAGATATCGACCCGCATCCGGGGTCGACAGATCGATGAAGACGTAGGCAACCGGACGCGCATTTTCACTCTTGATTTCGGTTGGGCCATCGCTGACGTGAACCTTTGCGACATCGCGCAGCATCACCAGCGCCCCGTTTGGGGCCTTGATGCGAATTTCGCCCAGCGCTTCAGGCGAATCACGGTCGCTGCGCGAATAGCGCAAGGTAATCGGAAACCTTTCACGGCCGTCAATGATGGTGCCCACCGTTTGGCCGCCGACTGCGCTCGCGACCACCCCCTGAATGTCAGCCACACCAAGTCCATAGCGCGCTGCTTGTTGACGGTTGATATCGATATCGACATAGCGCCCGGCGCCGATGCGTTCGGCGAACACCGAGCGCGTGCCCGGCACCGTGCGCAGTGCCGATTCCATCTCGATCGAAATGCGTTCCAGCTGCGCCATGTCGGGGCCGCTGATCTTGATGCCGAGCGGCGTGCGTATCCCAGTCGACAACATGTCGATACGAGTCTTGATTGGATAGCCCCAGGAGTTGGTCAGTCCCGCCAGACGCACCGTCTGATCGAGTTTTTCGATCAGGTCCTGCTTGCTGCTGCCAGCCGGCCATTCCGAGCGCGGCTTGAGAATGATCGTGGTTTCCAGCATCGACAGCGGTGCCGGATCAGTGGCAGTGTCGGCACGGCCTGCTTTGCCGAATACCCTCGCCACTTCGGGCATGGCGGCGATCAGCTGGTCGGTGTGGCGCAGGATGTCGGCCGCCTCATCGGCCGATACGCCGGGCAAGGTGGTCGGCATGTACAGCAGATCTCCTTCATCCAGCGGCGGCATGAATTC
>DHXL01000209.1:0-206 GCA_002415335.1 Oxalobacteraceae bacterium UBA5157 | reverse complement strand
GTTGCCAGGCTCAAGGCGGCGGCTAACAGAATTTTTTTGGGATGGCGCAGCGCTCCATATAGCGCCGGCTGGTAGATGCGCTTCAGGCGGCGATTGATCGGGTTGGCCGACTCAGGAGGAATCCGGCCGCGAATCGCATATCCCATCAATACCGGCGTCAGCGTGATCGCCAGCATCGCGGCGGCGGCCATCGCATAGGTCTTGGT
>DHXL01000022.1:4380-6658 GCA_002415335.1 Oxalobacteraceae bacterium UBA5157 | reverse complement strand
CCGCCGGACAATTTTCAGGAAAACCCAAACCCGGTGATCGCGACGCGAACCTCCCCGACGAATATGGGCTTGGCGTTGCTGGCTAATCTGGCCGCACGCGATTTTGGCTACCTTTCGACGGGACGCTTGATTCGACGCACACATGACATCTTTGCCACGATGCAACGGCTCGAACGGCATCGTGGGCACTTCTACAATTGGTATGAGACCCGCACGCTGCAACCGCTTCATCCGCTTTATGTTTCCAGTGTGGACAGCGGCAACCTGGCGGGACATTTGCTGACGCTCGCCGCCGGGTTGAGAGAACAGGCAGATGAGCCTGTTTACACGCCACAAATTTTTGCCGGTCTGCGCGATACGCTGAAGGTACTCATGGGTCTGGCCGGCGAAAATGCTGCGCTGTCACAACTCGACGCAGAATTGGCGAGTGCGCCTGCCACGCTGCGCACAGGCTATGCTTTGCTGGAGCGGGCGACGATCCTTGCGGGCAAGATCGCCGATTCGTTCGCACACGGAGAGCATGAACATCAACAATGGAGTCAAACGTTGCAGCAGAGTTGCGAAGAGCATCTGGAAGATTTGCGCTTCCTCGCGCCGTGGTTACGCAACGATGAAAGCTTGATGCGCGCTTCAGGCGACCTCGCCGAAAAACTCCTGCGCTTTGACCAGGCACTCAGCTTGCGTGAAGTCTCGATGCTGGCCAAATCGCTCAGTCCGTTGATCAACGAAGACGAAGGTCACACTGAACTCTCGCGCTGCTTGCTGGAAGCCGGCGACCATGCCCGCCAGCGCCTGCTTGCATTGGAAGCCCTGGCCAAACAAAGCGACGAACTGGCCGCGATGGACTTTACGTTTCTGTTCGACCCGGCGAGGGAATTGTTTTCCATCGGGTTCAACGTCGCCGAAAGCCGCTGTGACGCCAGCTTCTATGACCTGCTGGCTTCGGAGGCGCGCTTGTGCAGTTATGTCGCCATCGCCCTGGGGCAGGTTCCGCAGGATCACTGGTTTTCCATGAGCCGATTGCTCATCGCATCAAGGGGCGAGCCTATCCTGGTTTCGTGGAGCGGCTCGATGTTCGAATATCTGATGCCGCTGCTGGTCATGCCAAACTATGAGAACACCTTGCTGGATCACAGCTGTAAGGCTGCGGTGCGACAACAGATCGAGTATGGGAACACACGCGGAGTGCCCTGGGGCATTTCCGAATCGGGCTACAACCGGATCGACGTTCACCTGAACTATCAATACCGCGCCTTCGGCGTGCCGGGCCTTGGTTTGCAACGGGGATTGGCCGAGGATCTGGTGATCTCACCCTACGCCAGCGCATTGGCGCTGATGCTTGCACCGCAGCAAGCCTGTGAAAACCTGCAGCGGCTGGAGAGTGAAGGGCGCGCAGGCGCCTACGGTTTTTATGAGGCGGTGGATTACACCCCGGCGCGTTTGCCACCGGACGAAACCAGCGCCACTGTCCTGTCCTTCATGGCGCACCATCAAGGCATCAGCCTGCTGGCGCTGGACAATCTGTTGCGGAACTACCCCATGCAACGGCGCTTCATGGCCTGTCCCTTGCTCAAGGCGGCAGACTTGTTATTGCAGGAACGTGTGCCCAGAACCGTCGCGAGCGTGTTTGCCGATGATTTGAAATTGGAGAAATCACAGGAGCCAACTGGAAACAACGAAGCTGTAATGCGTGTACTCAAGCATCCCACCCCGGCAGCGCCGGAAGTCCACCTGTTGTCCAATGGCCGTTACCATGTGGTCATCAGCAGCGCCGGCGGCGGCTACAGCCGCTGGCGCGATCTGGCGGTCACCCGCTGGCGCGAAGATGCCACGCGCGACTGCTGGGGAACGTTTGTTTATCTGCGCGATGTGGCGACGGGGGAATTCTGGTCCACGGCGTATCAACCCACCCTGCGCGCGACCAAAGGCTATGAAGCCATCTTCACGCAGTCTCGTGCGGAATTCCGGCAACGCCATGCGGGGCTCGAAGTCCACACTGAGATCAGCGTGTCGCCGGAAGACGATGTGGAGTTGCGGCGCATCACGATCACCAATCGCTCAACCGTGGCGCGCGACATCGAACTGACCAGTTATGCGGAAGTGGTGCTCGCAACGCCAGCCACGGACGAGGCGCATCCGGCGTTCAGCAATCTCTTTGTGCAAACCGAGTTTGCGCAAAAATCTTCTGCCATACTTTGCACCCGCCGTGCCCGCTCGCACGAGGAAAAACCGCCGTGGTTGCTGCATCTGATGCTGGGGCGAGGGGGTGAACAGGGCG
>DHXL01000022.1:0-4135 GCA_002415335.1 Oxalobacteraceae bacterium UBA5157 | reverse complement strand
CGTTTCGCCTTTGTCCAACACCGTCGGTTCCGTGCTCGATCCCATTATTTCGCTGAGGCGCACGGTCTCTTTGCGTCCGCATGAAACCGTCATTGTCGACCTGGTGCTGGGCGTAACGGAAAGCCGGGAAGACGCGCTGGCGCAGGTGGAAAAATACCAAAGCGCACGCATGACTGACCGGGTTTTCGATCTGGCGTGGACCCACAGCCAGGTGACGCTGCACCTCCTCAATGCCTCGGAAGCGGAAGCTCAACTCTATGCCCGGCTGGCCGGCGCGCTGATTTATGCCGACCCCGCCCGTCGTGCCAGCCCGGCCGTGTTGCGCAACAACCGGCGCGGCCAAAACGGTTTGTGGAGTTACGGAATTTCAGGCGACGCGCCGCTGGTACTGCTGCGCATCAGCGACACGGAGAAGATCGAGCTGGTTCGGCAAGTGATCAAGGCGCACTCATACTGGCGCATGAAAGGGCTGACGGTCGAACTGGTTATATTGAACGAAGACGTTTCGGTTTACCGCCAATCCCTGCACGATATGATCACCAGTCTGATTTCGTCCGGAATTGAAGCGCAAATGCTGGACAAGCCCGGCGGCATCTTTGTCCGCCGCCTCGAACAAATTCCCGGCGACGATCTCGTGCTGCTGCAATCTGCGGCACGCATAGTTCTGGACGATGAGAAGGGAACTTTGGCGGAGCAGGTGGAACATCGCGGTGTTCTGGAGCCATTGGTTCCTATGTTGAAGACCACCCGTTCCGGGTCTGCCGGTTTGCCCGCGCCGCTTCCGCAACGCGAATTGATTTTTCAGAACGGCCTGGGCGGCTTTACCCGCGACGGCCACGAATATGTAATCACCCTGCAACCCGGTCAAATGACGCCGGCACCCTGGGTCAATGTGCTGGCCAATCCCTATTTCGGGACGGTCATTTCCGAGAGCGGAGCGGCTTACACCTGGGTTGAGAATGCCCATGAATTCAGGCTGACGCCCTGGAACAACGATCCTGTTGAAGACACCACCGGGGAGGCGATTTACATACGCGATGAGCAGACCGGACATTTCTGGTCGCCCACGCCTTCCCCCGCTCGCGGCAGAACACCCTATGTCATTCGCCACGGCTTTGGCTACAGCGTATTCGAACATACCGAAAACGGCATCGCGTCAGAGTTGTGGGTCTATGTGGCGATGGATGCCCCGGTGAAATTATCGGTGTTGAAATTGCGCAACGTCTCGGGGCATCCGCGCCGCCTGTCGGTCACCGGATACTGCGAATGGGTATTGGGCGACTCGCGGCATAAAAATCTGCTGCACGTGCAAACCGAAGTGGACCTCAAGACCGGCGCCTTGCTGGCGCGCAATCATTACAACACCGACTCCACCGGGCGCATCGCGTTCATTGACGTGAACGATGCGACACGCACGCTCACCGGAGACCGCAAAGAGTTCATCGGCAGAAACGGCAACCTGTCTCAACCGGCAGCTATGAAGCGCACACGTCTTTCCGGAAAAGCCGGCACCGGGCTGGATCCGTGCGGCGCGATGCAAGTCGCCTTCGATCTGGCGGATGGACAGGAGCGGGAAACGAGTTTCCGCCTCGGCGTCGGCCGCAACCCGACCGAGGTTCAGAACCTGATCCGGCGCTTTCGCTTGGTGGATGCCAGCCGCGTTGCACTCGAAGGCGTCTGGGACTATTGGAATCGAACCCTGGGCGCGGTGAACATTGATACGCCCGATCCCGCTGTGAATGTAATGGCGAACGGCTGGCTGTTATATCAGACCCTGAGCTGCCGATTGTGGGGACGAACGGGGTTTTACCAATCCGGCGGGGCCTACGGCTTCCGCGACCAGTTGCAGGACGTGATGGCGCTGGTGCATGCCGAACCGGCCCTCACCCGCGAGCATCTGCTGCGCGCTGCCACGCATCAATTCCGCGAGGGCGACGTGCAACACTGGTGGCATCCACCGGCAGGGCGGGGCGTGCGCACGCATTTTTCAGACGACTATCTGTGGTTGCCGTTCGTGACATGCCGTTATGTAAAGTGTGTCGCCGATACCGGCGTGCTCGACGAAGCGATTCCCTTCCTTGAAGGCCGTCCGCTCAAGCCGGATGAGGAAGCCTACTATGATCTGCCCAACCGCTCAGAAGAGGTAGCCACACTTTACCAGCATTGCGTGCGCGCCATCGAGCGCGGACTGACCTTCGGCGAACACGGCCTGCCGCTGATGGGCTGCGGTGACTGGAACGATGGCATGAACCTGGTTGGCATCAAAGGCCGGGGCGAAAGTGTGTGGTTGGCTTTCTTCCTTTACGACGTGCTCATGAAGTTTGCCGGACTGGCACGCACGCGGCTGGACATCGTCTTTGCCGACCGTTGCGTCACCCAGGCGCGGCAACTGCAACAGAACATCGAGCAACACGCCTGGGACGGCGCATGGTATCGCCGCGCCTGGTTCGACAACGGCGAGCCGCTGGGTTCCAGCACCAATCAGGAATGCCAGATCGATTCCCTGCCGCAGAGCTGGTCAGTGATCAGCGGTGCGGGCGATTTGTCCCGCTCGCGCCAGGCAATGCAATCCGTGGATCAGCGTCTGGTCCGGCGCGAGGCCGGACTGATTCAATTGTTCGATCCGCCCTTCGACAAATCTGCGCTCGATCCCGGTTACATCAAGGGTTACATTCCGGGTGTGCGCGAGAACGGCGGCCAATACACCCACGGCGCAATCTGGACCGCCATGGCTTTTGCCCTGATGGGTGAAAACGACCACGCATGGGAATTATTCTCGCTGCTCAATCCCATCCATCACGGCGCGACGCCCGAACAAATCGCCGTCTACAAGGTCGAGCCGTATGTCGTCGCGGCGGATGTCTATGCAGTTGCGCCGCACACCGGCCGGGGCGGCTGGACCTGGTACACGGGATCAGCCGGCTGGATGTATCGCCTGCTGATTGAAACCCTGCTGGGTGTGAACCTGGAGGGAGATCAGCTGCGGCTGACCCCGCGCATGCCGAAAAGCTGGACAAGCTACAAGATCCACTACCGCTTCCGGCAAACCGTATATCACATTACCATTACCCGGCTCGATGCCGATACGGAAGAGGCGAATCAACTCTTGCTCGATGGAAAAGAACTTGCCGCGAAAACGGTACCCCTGGTGGACGACCGCCAGGAACATTTCGTCGAAATGAAAGTCCGCAGCTCATGAAAATTATGGCAATGAAAATTGCGACCCATGAAAACTGATTTGCCTTGTATCCTGACAATCAACGGCGGCTCGTCGAGCATCAAGTTCGCGCTGTTCGAGGCCGGGGATTCTCTGCAGCGGATTCTGGAGGGCGGGATCGAGCGGATCGGTCTGCCGGAGGCCAGCTTGCGGGTGCAAGGCATTAATCCGGCGGACAACTTTTCGCGGCCTGTGAAAGCGCCCGATCATACTGTGGCGGTGGAAGTGCTGATGGACTGGGTAGAGGAACGCAGCGCCGATGAGGTTTTGACCGCGGTGGGACACCGCGTGGTGCATGGCGGGCCGAAGTACAGCGAGCCGCAACGCATCACCGCGGAAATGATAGCGGAGCTGCACCGCCTCAGCCCATTCGATCCCGAACATCTGCCGGAGGAGATCCTGTTGACCGAAGCGTTTCAGCGCCGGTTTCCCGATCTGAACCAGGTGGCGTGTTTCGACACGGCTTTCCATCATGACCTCCCCCGCGTCGCGCAGCTGCTGGCGATCCCGCGCCGCTACGAGGCGCAGGGTGTAAGGCGCTACGGGTTTCACGGCTTGTCATATGAATTCCTGATGGAGGAACTCGCCCGCCTCGGCGACCCGGCCGCAGGCAAAGGGCGCGTGATCCTCGCACACCTCGGCAATGGCGCAAGCCTGGCGGCGGTGCGCGACGGCAAGAGCGTCGACACCAGCATGGGTTTCACCCCGGCCGCCGGCGTGACTATGAGCACCCGCTCAGGCGACCTTGATCCGGGACTGGTCTGGTATCTGGCGCGCAGCGAAAAAATGAGCGCAAAGCAATTCAACGAGATGGTCAATTTCCAGTCCGGGCTGCTCGGACTATCGGAGACCAGTTCCGACATGCGCGACCTGCTGGAGTGCGAGGCGCATGATGTGCGCGCCGCTGAAGCGGTCGCG
>DHXL01000249.1 GCA_002415335.1 Oxalobacteraceae bacterium UBA5157 | reverse complement strand
TGGGTCGTCTGCGCGAAGCCGGCGTGACCGACATCCAGACCTTGTACACTAACGATCTGGATCAAGGCGGCTACATCTCGCAAACCTTGCGCATGGACGATACCGCGGATCAGATGGCGGCCAAGGTCGCGATCTACCGCATGATGCGTCCTGGCGAACCGCCGACCGAAGATTCGGTCGAAGCGTTGTTCAATGGCCTGTTCTACAACGCCGACCGCTACGACTTGTCGGCAGTCGGCCGCATGAAGTTCAATCGCCGCATCGGGCGCGATGAGCTGACCGGATCGATGACGCTGTCGAACGAAGACGTGCTGGCCGTGATCAAGATCCTGGTCGAGTTGCGTAACGGCCGCGGCGAAGTCGATGATATCGATCACCTCGGTAATCGTCGCGTGCGTTGCGTCGGCGAACTGGCGGAAAACCAGTTCCGCGCCGGCCTGGTGCGCGTTGAGCGTGCCGTCAAGGAACGCCTCGGCCAGGCCGAAGCGGACAACCTGATGCCGCACGACTTGATCAACTCCAAGCCGATCTCGGCTGCGATCCGTGAATTCTTCGGTTCGTCGCAGTTGTCGCAGTTTATGGATCAAACCAATCCGCTGTCGGAAATCACCCACAAGCGCCGCGTATCGGCACTTGGGCCGGGCGGTTTGACGCGTGAACGTGCTGGTTTCGAAGTGCGCGACGTGCATCCGACTCACTACGGCCGCGTGTGCCCGATCGAGACGCCGGAAGGCCCGAACATCGGCTTGATCAACTCGCTGGCTTTGTATGCGCGCCTGAATGAATACGGTTTCCTCGAGACGCCGTACCGCAAGGTCGAGAACAGCAAGATCACGACCCAGATCGACTATCTGTCCGCGATTGAAGAAGGCCGCTTTATTATCGCCCAGGCGAATGCGACCATCGACAAGACCGGCCAACTGTCGGATGAACTCGTGTCCGCACGTGAAGCCGGTGAAACGATTTTGGTCTCGCCGGAACGCGTGCAATACATGGACGTCGCGCCTGGTCAGATCGTCTCGGTGGCGGCATCGCTGATCCCGTTCCTCGAGCACGATGACGCGAACCGTGCATTGATGGGCGCCAACATGCAACGCCAGGCTGTGCCTTGCCTGCGCCCCGAAAAAGCGTTGGTCGGTACCGGCATCGAGCGTACCGTTGCGGTCGACTCCGGCACCACGGTGCAGGCGTTGCGTGGCGGACTGGTCGATTACATCGATGCCGGCCGGGTCGTGATTCGCGTCAATGACGATGAAGCACAGGCCGGTGAGGTCGGCGTCGACATCTACAACCTGATCAAGTACACCCGCTCCAACCAGAATACCAACATCAATCAGCGCCCGATCGTGCAAGTCGGCGACCGGGTTGCCAAGGATGACGTGATTGCAGATGGCGCCTCGACCGATTTGGGCGAACTGGCTCTCGGTCAAAACATGCTGGTCGCGTTTATGCCATGGAACGGCTACAACTTCGAAGATTCGATCCTGATCTCCGAAAAAGTGGTGGCAGACGATCGCTACACCTCGATCCATATCGAGGAATTATCGGTCGTTGCCCGCGACACCAAGCTCGGTGCCGAAGAAATCACGCGTGATATCTCCAATCTGGCCGAGAACCAGCTGGCGCGCTTGGATGAATCCGGCATCGTCTACATCGGCGCAGAAGTTGAAGCCGGCGATACGCTGGTCGGTAAAGTCACGCCGAAGGGCGAGACCCAGCTGACACCGGAAGAAAAATTGCTTCGCGCGATTTTCGGCGAGAAAGCGTCCGACGTGAAAGACACTTCGCTGCGCGTGCCGTCCGGCATGATCGGTACCGTGATCGACGTCCAGGTATTTACGCGCGAAGGCATCCCGCGTGACAAGCGTGCCCAGCAAATCATCGACGACGAGCTGAAGCGCTATCGCCTAGACTTGAACGATCAGTTGCGTATCGTCGAAGGAGATGCCTTCCAGCGTCTGGAAAAAATGCTGATCGGTAAAGTCGTCAACGGTGGTCCGAAGAAGCTGGCCAAGGGCGCGAAGATCACCAAGGATTACCTCGACGATCTCGATAAATACCATTGGTTCGATATTCGTCCGGCAGATGACGATGCGGCGGTTGCACTGGAAGCGATCAAGGAATCGATCGCCGAGAAGCGCCATCAGTTCGATCTGGCGTTCGAAGAAAAGCGCAAGAAGCTGACGCAGGGCGATGAATTGCCGCCGGGCGTGCAAAAGATGGTCAAGGTGTATCTGGCCGTCAAGCGCCGTCTGCAACCGGGCGACAAGATGGCTGGTCGTCACGGTAATAAGGGTGTGGTGTCGCGCATCGTGCCGGTGGAAGACATGCCGTACATGGCCGATGGCACACCAGCCGACGTCGTCTTGAACCCATTGGGCGTGCCGTCGCGGATGAACGTCGGGCAGGTGCTGGAGGTCCATTTGGGCTGGGCCGCCAAGGGCCTCGGGCTGCGTATCGGCGAGATGCTGAAAGCGCAAGCCAAGGTCATCGAGCTGCGCAAGTTCCTCAAGGTGATCTACAACGAGTCGGGCAAGACCGAGGATCTGGACAGTTTCACCGATGGCGAAATCCTTGAGTTGTCCAACAACTTGAAGCATGGCGTGCCGTTTGCAACGCCGGTGTTCGATGGCGCGCATGAAAGCGAAATCCATCGCATGCTCGACCTCGCCTACCCGGACGCGGTCGCGAAGCAGCTCGGCATGACGCCTTCCAAGAATCAGGTCACGATGTATGACGGTCGCACCGGCGAAGCATTCGAGCGCTCGGTCACCGTCGGTTACATGCACGTGCTGAAACTGCACCATTTGGTGGACGACAAGATGCATGCGCGATCGACCGGTCCGTACTCGCTGGTGACGCAACAACCGCTGGGTGGCAAGGCGCAGTTCGGTGGACAGCGCTTCGGCGAGATGGAAGTGTGGGCATTGGAAGCTTACGGCGCATCGTATGTGCTGCAAGAGATGCTGACGGTGAAGTCGGACGACGTGAATGGCCGGACCAAGGTGTACGAGAATCTGGTCAAGGGCGATCACGTGATCGACGCCGGCATGCCGGAATCCTTCAACGTGCTGGTGAAGGAAATCCGCTCGCTGGGTATCGATATCGATCTCGAGCGAAACTAGTGAATTGCGGGACAGAGTTTGCAAGGCGCCGCAGCGCGCCGAGCTACTCTGTCCTCAACTGATTAGAAAAGTACTGAAGTAAGAAATAGGCAGTTTTGGAAGTGCCGCCCGTACCCGGTATCAGCGGAACCCTCCCGAAAAGGGAGGGCTCTCCCGCTGATGCGAACAGGGTCATCAGACGGTTCGGCACATTCTTGTAAGAATGGTTGGGGACAGAGTAATTCGACGCGCTCCGGCGCCTCACAAACTCTGTCCCGCAAGTTTTAAAGATAGTTTTTTCACGCCAACCTGGAGTGATACATGAAAGCCCTGCTCGATCTATTCAAGCAAGTTCAGCAAAACGAACAATTCGACGCGATCAAGATTGGTCTTGCGTCCCCCGAGAAAATCCGTTCATGGTCCTACGGCGAAGTTAAGAAGCCGGAAACCATCAACTACCGCACCTTCAAACCGGAGCGTGACGGCTTGTTTTGCGCCAAGATCTTTGGCCCGATCAAGGATTACGAATGCCTGTGCGGCAAGTACAAGCGCCTCAAGCATCGCGGCGTTATCTGTGAAAAATGCGGCGTGGAAGTCACGCTGGCCAAGGTGCGCCGCGAGCGCATGGGCCATATCGAACTGGCGTCGCCGACCGCGCACATCTGGTTCCTGAAATCGCTGCCGTCGCGGCTGGGTATGGTGCTCGACATGACGCTGCGCGATATCGAACGCGTGCTGTACTTCGAAGCCTACGTCGTGACCGATCCCGGCATGACTCCGCTCAAGAAGTGCCAGATCATGTCGGAAGACGATTACGCCGCCAAGTATGAAGAATTCGGCGACGACTTCACCGCATTCATGGGCGCCGAAGGCATCCGCGAATTGCTGCGCTCGATCGACATCCATCGCGACGCTGAAATGCTGCGTCAGGAGTTGAAAGACTCCAAGTCCGAAGCCAAGATCAAGAAATACGCGAAGCGCCTGAAGGTACTGGAAGCGTTCCAGCGTTCCGGCATCAAGCCGGACTGGATGATCATGGAAGTGCTGCCGGTGCTGCCGCCGGAATTGCGCCCGCTGGTGCCGCTCGACGGTGGCCGCTTCGCCACTTCCGATTTGAATGATCTGTATCGCCGCGTCATCAACCGCAACAATCGCCTCAAGCGACTCCTCGAGCTCGGCGCGCCCGAGATCATCATCCG
>DHXL01000038.1:2672-3658 GCA_002415335.1 Oxalobacteraceae bacterium UBA5157 | reverse complement strand
TCGGAACTGGTCACGAGCCAGTCGTGGCCGACATCGATCAACTGCCGCAGCCGGTCCCGGTCGGCGCCGTCCAGGGTCGGCGCGGCGCGCCGGTACGCCGCAACCTGACACACCGTGACACCGGCTTCACGCAGCGCGTTGGCCAGCAATTCGCGTCCGCTTTCGCCGCGCACGATCAAGACGCGCTTGCCGGCCAGCGCAGGCAGATCCAAAGCTTCCACCAGCGTGTCCGAATCGGTATGCGCCGGATCGAGCGGACTGATGACGGTCGCGTTATCTTCTGTCACTCCCTGCCTGATCAGCGCCTGGCGGCTGCCTTCGCCCATCACCGCGAGCGCCACCTTGCGCGGCCAACTGAGCGACAAGCCGTGCAAGACAGAGAACGCGGCGTCGACCGCGTTCGGACTGACGAAAGCCACCATGGCGTAAGCGCTCAACTGTTCCAGTGCGGCGCGCAGCATCGTCTGGTCCTCAAGCGGATGAATCTCCAGCAATGGAAATACGATCGCCTGCCGCCCCAATGCGGCGATGCGTCGCGCCAGCGGTTCGGCTTGCGCCCGCGGCCGCGTGACGACGACAGCGTTAGGCGTCATCGGCCTTGCAAACCGCCAAAATCGCTTCCGCATCCTGGGTTTGCAGTGCGGCCGCAACTTGCCGCCCGAGCGCTTCCGGATGATCCGCTGCTGCGCTGGCGTCGGCGGTGGCGATGCGGCTGCCGTCCGGCGTGGCGACCATCGCGCGCAGGCGCATCATGCCGTCCGCGACCGTGGCGTAGGCTGCCAATGGAATCTGGCAGCTGCCGCCGAAGATCTTGGAGACCGTGCGCTCGGCGCTGACCGCGCGCGCGGTGGCCTCATGGTTCAGCGGCGCCAGTACGCTGCGCAAATCCTCGCGGTTCGACCGGATTTCGATCGCCATGGCGCCCTGCCCCGGCGCGGGCAGGCTCTGCTCGGGCTCGATCAGCGCGCGTATCCGTTGCGGCAAAC
>DHXL01000038.1:0-2463 GCA_002415335.1 Oxalobacteraceae bacterium UBA5157 | reverse complement strand
CGTATCCGTTGCGGCAAGCCGAGCCGCTTCAGGCCGGCCGCTGCCAGGATGATCGCGGCGTATTCGCCCTTGTCCAGCTTCCCCAGGCGCGTGTCGAGATTGCCGCGCAGCGGACGAATCACCAGCTTGGGATAGCGCGCGGCGATCAACGCCTGGCGCCGCAAACTGCTGGTACCGACCACGGCGCCGTCCGGCAGCGCATCGAGCGACGCATATTCATTCGACACGAAAGCGTCGCGCGCATCCTCGCGCTCCAGCACCGCCGCCAGATCGAAGCCTTCCGGCAAATCCATCGGCACGTCCTTCAACGAATGCACCGCCAGATCGGCGCGGCCTTCGGCCATCGCGGCCTCCAGTTCCTTGACGAACAAGCCTTTGCCGCCGACCTTAGACAACGTGCGATCGAGGATTTGATCGCCGCGCGTCGTCATGCCGAGAATTTCTATCAGGCAGTCCGGATATAATGTCGATAGCGTCGTTCGCACATGCTCGGCCTGCCACATGGCCAGACGGCTCTCACGCGATGCGATCACTAACTTTGAGGGAGAAGATACTTTCACGGGCTCTTTCGATTGATGTTCGTTGATTTTCGTTGCGGCCACCTGCTGCAACCCGAGTCTGCATGCGACAAATTTTACCACGCGCCACCCTGTAAATCTCGGCCACAGGCCGTTCCCCAACACTCTCCAGACAAAGCTGATTGCGTTCGTTCACTATGGCAAAACAACCTCATTTTTCTGCGCGCAGTTCCGGCACCACCAAAGCCCCTGTCGATAAAGACGCCCCGCTAAAGGAAGATATCCGCCTGCTGGGCCGCTTGCTGGGCGACGTCCTGCGCGATCAGGAAGGCGAGGCGGTGTTCCAGGTTGTGGAAACGATACGCCAGACGGCGGTGCGGTTCCGCCGCGAATCGGATGCGCAAGCGGGCGCCGACCTGAACAAGTTGCTGAAGAAATTGACGCGCGACCAAACGATTTCGGTGGTGCGCGCATTTTCGTATTTTTCACATCTGGCCAACATCGCCGAAGACCAGCATCACAACCGCCGTCGCCGCGCGCATCTGCTGGCCGGCTCGGCGCCGCAGCAAGGCAGCGTCGCCTATGCGTTATCCAAACTGGATGACGCCGGCGTGTCCGGCGCGACGGTGCGCAGCTTCTTCAAGGACGCGCTGATTTCACCGGTGCTGACCGCGCATCCGACCGAAGTGCAGCGCAAGAGTATTCTCGATGCCGAACATCAAATTGCGCACCTGCTGGCCGAGCGCGACCTGCCGCTGACGCCGAAGGAACGCGCCAGCAACGGCGCGCTGCTGCACGCGCACGTGGCGACGCTGTGGCAGACGCGCATGCTGCGCTATTCCAAGCTGACCGTGGCCGACGAAATCGAAAATGCGCTGTCCTGGTACCGCATCACCTTCCTGCGCGAATTGCCCGGACTGTACGACGATATCGAAAACGAAATTGCCGCTCAATTCCCGCAGCGCCACGGTCACACGAGCGGCCACACCGACGCGCCGCCGTTCGTGCAAATGGGCAGCTGGATCGGCGGCGATCGGGACGGCAATCCGAACGTCAACGCCGGCACGATGCAGCACGCTCTGGCGCGCCAGTCGACCACGATTCTCGATTTCTACCTGGAAGAAGTGCACGCGCTCGGCGCCGAACTGTCGATCTCGACCTTGCTGGTCGGCGTCAGCCCGGAATTGCAGGCGCTGGCCGACAGCTCGCCCGACAGCTCGGCGCACCGCACCGACGAACCGTACCGGCGTACGCTGATCGGCACCTACGCGCGCCTCGCGGCCACCGCGCGCGCACTCGGCGCGACCAACATCCTGCGCAAGGAAGTCGGCCCGGCCGCGCCGTACGCCAACGCGCTGGAATTCACGTGCGACCTGCAAGTGCTGGTCGACTCGCTGATGGGACATCACGGCGCCGCGTTGATCAAACCGCGGCTGGCCATGCTGAAGCGCGCATCGGAAATTTTCGGCTTCCATCTCGCCACGCTCGACATGCGCCAAAGCTCGGATGTGCATGAACGCGTACTGACCGAACTGCTGGCCCGTGCCAAGGTGGAGGGGCTTTACGCCGACCTGAGCGAAGCGCAAAAGGTTGACCTGCTGCTGGCCGAACTCGGCAAGCCGCGCCTGTTGTATTCGCCTTACCTGCACTACTCGGACGAAACCAATTCGGAACTGGCGATCCTGCGCGCAGCCCGTGAAATCCGCCAGCGCTACGGCGCGCGTGCGATCCGCAACTACATCATTTCGCATACCGAAACCGTGTCCGATCTGCTGGAAGTCCTGCTGCTGCAAAAGGAGACGGGCCTGTTGCGTGCCGAGTGGACTGACGCGCCCGGCAATGCATTCGACGCCGAGCTGGAATTGATGGTGATCCCGCTGTTCGAAACCATTCCCGATTTGCGCTGCGCGGCCAGGATCATGCAAGACCTGATGGCACTGCCGCA
>DHXL01000044.1:3376-3693 GCA_002415335.1 Oxalobacteraceae bacterium UBA5157 | reverse complement strand
CCCCCGGGGCCTTCTTCGGTCCAGGCCACGACCCAGGCTGCACCGTCGCCTTCGTCAAATCCTTCGGCATCGGCGCTCGCGTATTGCTCGCCTTCGAATAGAGGAATGAGCGGTTCGGCATTGGATGCCTGCGCCAGCGATTCCATCAGGTAGCCGCGCAAGCCCTGATCGTACTGCCAGGTTTGCACATCACCGGTCTTGGCGGTGGTGAGCGTGACCTTGACGCCCGGCAGCAGCACCGCCTTGGAGCGCAGCAGGCGCTGCAGCTCGGCTACCGGAATCACAGGAGAATCGAAATATTTCGGATTCGGCCAGGC
>DHXL01000044.1:1488-3121 GCA_002415335.1 Oxalobacteraceae bacterium UBA5157 | reverse complement strand
GTCGAACTTGCCGCCGGCGTGCAGCCGCGTGAAGACGATCTCGACCGTCGGTACTTTCTCTTCCGGATGCAGGCCGACCGGGATGCCGCGCCCGTCGTCCTCCACGCTGACGCTGCCATCGGTGTTGATGGTCACCATGATGTGCTTGCAATAGCCGCCCAGCGCCTCGTCTGATGCGTTGTCGATGACTTCCTGGATGATGTGCAGTGGCGTCTCGGTGCGCGTGTACATTCCGGGGCGCTGCTTGACCGGTTCGAGTCCCTTGAGGACGCGGATGGAGGATTCGCTGTAGTCGGAAATCGGGGGTTTTTTAGTGGCCATTCAATTGGAACGCTAGGTGAAGAACTGAATTGTTGCTATTTAGACTTAAGGGCTTCGTCATCGGTAAAAGTTTCTGCATTTTAATGAAAAAAGATGACGGCGGTTGCGGGACGTGCCGCAGCAACCGCAAAAAACGTTAAAAATTGTTAAATAAGATCGATTTTGCACATAAGCAACAAGCTTGTTGTCACAATAGCGACCAAACATCAAGAGGCTCGAATCGAGCCCAGCGGCCGCGAGCTGAAGCATTTGCAGCACCAACCTGAAACTAATTCGGTTTCGGTTGGCAAAAGCTTTACGAAATAAACCATCATGCAAATCCATAGTTTTCCATTCGCGGTGCGCCTGATCGGGTTTCCAGGCAAGGAAGCCGATAGCATCGACGCGATCTTCACGGCCGAACAGAGCAAAGGTTACGGTTATTTCCGGTTGGCGGACGATAACCTGCAAGATCCCGATCTATATCTGGTCAACGCCGAGGCACTGAAAGCGCTGGTGACCTTGTCCGATCTGGCCCCGAGCGACGTGCGGCCGGCGTTGCTGGTCGGCACGCCCGGCGTGCCATTGCCGTATCCCCGTATCGAGCGGCCGCTGCTCGCCGGCACGCTGTTCGAGGCGCTCGACAGGCTGGTCGAAAAGCGCGCCGACGCCTTGTCGCGGCTGGGCGCATCCGGCGTGGTCACGGTACCGGAACGACGCCGTCGCGACCGGGTCGACCTCGACCTGACGGATCCCGGCGAGTACACACGCATGCGCGCCAGGCTGCCGGTCAACGGCGGCATCCTGATCGTCGACAAGAATCCGGCGTTTCGCACGTACGTATCGGACTTGCTGATGCGCCACAACATGCCGGTGGCCTGGGTCGCCGACGAAGCGAAAGCCGCCGATCTATGCAGTCAACAGAGCATGGCGGTGGTGATGGTCAACACGGCCACGCCGGGCATCGACCCATACCGCTTATGCAAGTCGATCAAACAGACGACCCGGGTCGAAAAAACCACGGTCATTTTCCTGATCAGCAAACCGGTCGTCTACGATACCGAGCGCGCGCGCGGAGCCGGCGTCGACGGCTATCTGAACAAGCCGGTGGCGACCCATCATCTGTTGACGGTGCTGAAAAAGTTCTTGCCGTCGCTGGCGCGTTAGCGACCGCCTGCCGACTACTTGCTCAGCAAGCGCATGCCGCGCTCCAGGCCCTCGATCGTGACCGGGAACATGCGGTTGTTCATGATTTGGCGCACCACCGAAATCGATTGACGGTATTGCCACAAACCTTCCGGCTCCGGGTTGAGCCAGATGAATTTCGGGAACG
>DHXL01000044.1:0-1258 GCA_002415335.1 Oxalobacteraceae bacterium UBA5157 | reverse complement strand
TTGGACGCGGAAAATAATTCTTCGGTGCGCGCGATATGGTCGTCCATGGTGCCGCCGACATCCAGCAGCATCAGTACCTTGATATTGTTCTTGCGCTCCGGCCGCATCCTGATGTCGAGGTAGCCGGCATTGTTGGCCGTCGCGCGGATCGTGTCATCGAGTGCCAACTCATCTTCCACGCCTTGCCGCGCGAACTTGCGCAGGCGGCGCAACGCGACCTTGATGTTGCGCGTGCCGAGTTCGCGTTCGTCGTCGTAATCGCGATAGGCGCGCGCTTCCCACACCTTGACCGCGCTGCGGTTACCGCCTTCTCCGCCGATGCGGATGCCTTCGGGATTCTGGCCGCCGTTGCCGAACGGTGAAGTGCCGCCGGTACCGATCCATTTGCTGCCGCCTTCGTGCCGTTCCTTCTGCTCCTTCAGTAATTCCTTGAGGCGGTCCATCAGCTTGTCGTAGCCGAACTTCTCGAGCAATTCCTTCTGCTCGGGGGTCAGCTCGCGCTCCATGCGTTTCACCAGCCAGTCGAGCGGGATCTCGCCATTCTTCTCGAACACGGCGTCGATGCCCTTGAAGTACATGCCGAACGCTTTATCGAACTTGTCGTAATGCGCTTCATCCTTGACCAGTGTGATGCGCGACAGGTAATAAAAATCATCCAGCGAGGGGCCGGTCACGTTCTTTTGCATCGCTTCCAGCAGGATCAGGAATTCCTTGATCGAGACGGGGATTTTTGCATCTTTTAACGTAAAGAAGAAGTCGATCAACATGGTACCTCCAGCAATCTACTGCGCAGGCCAATCTCTGCCCTGCGATGCTCGCCGTACTCACGGTCGACTCCGCTTCTCGGTCCGACTTTGGCCCGCTCGCTACGGTTCCTGAAGATACCCATAATCTATTCTCAACGATCGAGTTTGAACTGTAAGTGCCGCTTGACCGCCAGCCATTCCGATTCGATGATGGAAAACACGACCGTGTCGCGATACGAGCCATCCGGTAGGATCATCTGGTTGCGCAAGACGCCGTCCTGCTTGGCGCCGAGCCGCGCAATCGCCGCGCGCGACTGCTGGTTCATCCAGTGCGTGCGGAATTCGACCACGATGCACTTGAGCCGTTCGAATGCATGCGTCAGCAGCATCAACTTGCACTCGGTATTGATGCCGCTGCGCTGCGCGCTCGCCGCATACCAGGTGTGGCCGATTTCGAGCCGGCGGTGCGTCGCGTCGACGTTAAAAAAGCGCGTGCAGCCGACGATCTCGCC
>DHXL01000379.1:6140-17856 GCA_002415335.1 Oxalobacteraceae bacterium UBA5157 | reverse complement strand
CCCATCTCAAAGACGCGTACTTCGTAGCCTAGCTCCTTATACAAACCAATTGCTGCCTCATTAAACATCCATACACTCAGCCGGATGTCACTGGCGCCTTGCTCTGTCGCCCATGACTCTGCACACCGCATAAGTGATAGACCAATCCCCTGCCCGCGTTGCTCCTCGATTACACAAATAGAGCCGATACGGCAGACGCACTGCGGTTGGATGAGAGGGCTTGTGGATTGCGATTTCTGCATCGTAATAAATCCGACGGCGACGCCGTCTTGTTCAGCGATGTAGGTCGCATGGTTGTCCGCTTCGAGGCTAGGCAACCAATGAGCCGTATCACGTTTGAAGTCCAAAGTTGCATCGACATAAATATCCGGACGCATTTGATGGTGAAGACCATTTAACTGCTGGCCCAATTCGCAGATGGTCAGTATGTCCGCCGGAGTGCCGCGGCGATAACTCACTCGGTTCGTCATCATATTGTTCTGTCTTGCTTTGGTTTTCGAAATGTCAGTGCCAAATCCAGAACGGCTGCCTCGTGCCGATTTCAGTCCTTCAAGTGGGTTCAATTCGGCCGCGTTTTGACGCCGGACGGCCGGCTAATCCGGCCCCATGACAAATGAGGTCGTGCGTCTCTAATGCGCAAGGCGGCTCAAGAACAGAACAACCCCCACCCCCAGCGCAATCAGCAGCACCTGCGGAATCGTCTCGCGCATCGTCGCCCGCCGCTGCATTTGCGGCATCAAGTCGCTGACCGCGATGTAGATGAAGCCCGATGATGCCAGCACCAGCACATACGGAATCCACTGCATGCCGCGCCCGAGCATCAGGTAGCCGAGCACGCCGCCGATCACCGCCATGAGGCTGCAGATCAGGTTGTACAGATAGGCCCGCGTGCGCGTGAATCCAGCATTCAGCAGCACGATGAAGTCGCCGATTTCCTGCGGGATTTCATGCGCGATGATGGCCAGGCCGGTGACCAGTCCCAGCTTCGGATTCGCCAAGAAGGCCGCGGCAATCAGGATGCCGTCGGTGAAGTTATGCAAGCCGTCGCCGACCACGATCATCCAGCCCGACTTGCCGGCTTCGTGCGCGTCGTGGCCGTGCGCGTGGTGGTGGCCATCGCCTTCGTAATGGTGCGAGTGGCGCAGGATCGCGAATTTTTCGAGCAGGAAGAATGACAGCAAGCCGCCTAGCAAGGTGGCGAACAGCGTATGCGCGTCGGCCTTCGATTCAAACGCCTCGGGCAACGCGTTCAGCAGCGAGGTGGACAGCAGGATTCCGACGGACAGACTGACCATGCGCTCGACCATTTTCGACAACAGCGAAAACGAGAAGATGGCGGCCGCCGTGATGCTGACGAAGCCGGCGATGGTCGTGGCCAGGAGGATGGAGAGCAGCGTGGAATTGATATTGAGCCTCGATGATGTTGCAACAAAGTTGCAAATTAAAGCACAGATGGCTCATTTCGGCAAACCGGCCGCCGCAGGACAGCCGCTGGTCGACCCGCGACGCGTACTGCGCGCTGTTACGCGACGCCGTGAGACTTGAACCAGGCCAGGCAGCGCCGCCAGCCGTCCTTCGCGTCGGCCTCGACATAGCTGGGTCGATAGTCTGCGTGAAATGCGTGGCCGGAATTCGGATAGATGACGAATTCCGACACGCTCGTTCCCTTGGCCAATTCAAGTTTCATTTTTTCGATCGTGTCGAGCGGAATGCCCTCGTCCTTACCGCCATACAGTCCCAGCATGGCCGCCCTTATTTTTTCCGCCACATCGATCGGCTGGGTCGGCGTCAGCGGCGTCTTGTCGCCGACCAGGCGGCCGTACCACGCGACTCCGGCCTTGACCGTCGGGTTGTGCGCGGCATACAGCCAGGTGATGCGTCCGCCCCAGCAAAAACCGGTGATGCCCAGCCTGTCGGTGTCGCCGCCATGCGCCTTGGCCCACGCGACGCACGCGTCGAGATCGCCCATGACCTGCTCGTCCGGCACCTTGGACACCACTTGCTTCATCAGTTCCGCGATCGATCCGAAAGAACGCGGGTCGCCCTGCCGGACGAACAACTCGGGCGCCAGCGCGAGGTAACCCTGCTTGGCAAAACGGCGCGCGACATCGGCGATGTGCTCGTGCACGCCGAAGATTTCCGAGACGATCAATACGACGGGCAGATTGGTCTTGCCTTCCGGCTGCGCGCGATACGCCGGCACCTTCCGGCCCTTGACGGTGACGGTGACTTGGCCGGCCGTCAAGCCGGCAGCGTCAGTCTTGATGGTCGTTTGCGCGGAAACCGGCATCACGGCAGCGGCGAAACCGGCACCCAATGCGGTCTTCAGGAAAGCGCGCCGATCGACCGAATCCGACCACGGCGTCTTGGCATTCAGGCTTGCAAAGTCGTCCTTCAAGTGTTCCATGGCAATTCTCCGTGTGAGTAGTCAGACTGATGCGGCGCCTAAGCGCGACTGCATTATCATAACGACAAATCTGACAATCGGCAGGCGAACGCGCCGTTGCGTCAATTAATGCGCCTGATCCCAATTCTTGCCGACCCCGACCTCGGCGATCAACGGCACCTTCAGCGCCGCGACGCCGGCCATCAACTGCGGCAATCGCTGGCGCACATGGTCCAGCTCGCCCCGCGCCACTTCCAGCACCAGTTCGTCGTGCACCTGCATCACCATTTTGCTTTGCAGGCGCTCGGCCTCCAGCCAATTCTGGACCGCGATCATCGACAGCTTGATCAAATCGGCCGCGGTGCCCTGCATCGGCGCATTGATCGCGGCGCGCTCGGCGCCTTGACGGCGCGGACCGTTCGGCGAATTGATTTCCGGCAGCCACAGGCGGCGGCCGAATACGGTTTCCACATAGCCGCGCTGTTTGGCTTGCGCCCGCGTGTCGGCCATGTATTGCGCGACACCGGAAAAGCGGTTGAAATATTTTTCGATATACATTTGCGCCGCGGCACGCTCGATTCCGAGATTGGCGGCCAGCCCGAACGCGCTCATGCCGTAGATCAGGCCGAAGTTGATCACCTTCGCATAGCGCCGCTGTTCGTTGGTCACGTCTTGCGGCGCGGCGCTGAAGATTTCCGCGGCGGTCGCGCGGTGAATATCGATGCCTTCCGCGAATGCATGCAGCATATTGGCGTCGCCCGAGATGTGCGCCATGATGCGCAACTCGATCTGCGAGTAGTCGGCCGACACGATCACACAGCCGGGCGGCGCGATGAAGGCTTCGCGGATGCGGCGGCCTTCGGCGGTGCGGATCGGAATGTTTTGCAGATTCGGCTCGTTCGACGCGAGTCGGCCCGTGACCGCAACCGCTTGCGCATAATTGGTATGCACGCGGCCTGTGGTCGCGTCGATCATTTTCGGCAGCTTGTCGGTGTAGGTCGATTTCAGTTTCGACAGGCTGCGGTAGTCGAGCAGGACCTTGGGCAATGGATAATCTTCCGCCAATTTTTGCAGCACCTCTTCATCGGTCGACGGCGCGCCCGACGGCGTCTTCTTCACCACCGGCAACTTCAGCTTGTCGAAGAATATTTCGCCGATCTGCTTCGGCGAATTGAGGTTGAACGGTTGCCCGGCCAGTTCGTACGCCTGCTTCTCGATTTCCAGCATGCGCTTGCCCAGTTCCTGCGACTGCGCGCCCAGCAGAACGGGGTCCACCAGCACGCCGTTACGTTCGATCTTTTGCAGCGTCACCGCGGTCGGCAATTCGATCTTTTCGTAGATGAAGCGCAGTCCGTCATTTTCGGCCACGCGCGGCCACATCGCCTGATGCAGTTGCAGCGTGACGTCGGCGTCTTCCGCCGCGTAGGCGGTGGCGCAGCCGATTTCGACCTGGTCGAAACAGATTTGCGATGCGCCCTTGCCGCACACTTCCTGGAAGGTGATCGTCTTGCGCTCCAGGTGGCGCAACGCCAGGCTGTCCATGTCATGGCTCTTGTGCGATTCGAAGACATACGATTCGAGCAGGGTGTCGTGCACGATGCCGCGCAATGCGACGCCGTGATTGGCGAAAATATGGCTGTCGTATTTCAGGTTCTGGCCGACTTTCGGCTTGCCCGCGTCTTCCAGCCAACGCTTCAGTTTATTCAATACAAATTCGCGCGACAGCTGCGGCGGCGCGTCCTGGTAACGATGCGCGACCGGAATGTACGCGGCAATGCCCGGCTCGCAGCACAGCGAAATGCCGACCAGCTGCGCCTGCATCGGCTCCAGCGAGGTGGTCTCGGTATCGACTGAAGTCAGGGACGCGGCGTCGATCGTCGCCAGCCAGTGGTCCAACTGCATTTCGGTCAGCACGGTCTCGTAGCGCGTCGTCAGCGGCTGTGCGGGTACTGCGTGCATGGCGAACAGCGCGCCCTGCACGACGGCCTGCGGCCCGCCAGACTGCGCCTGGACCCCGCCGGCATCCACCGTCGCGCCCAGTTCGCGCAGCCAGGACTTGAAGCCGTTGCGCGCAAAAAACGCGATCATCGCCTCCCGGTCCTCGGTCCTTTGCGACAGCGATTCCGGGATCGACACTATGTGCGCCGACAAGTCGCAATCCGTCTTGACCGTGATCAGCGCACGCCCCTGCGGCAGCCAGTCGAGCGCACGGCGCAGGTGCTCGCCGACCGCGCCGCCGATGCTGCCGGCGTTGGCGATCACTCCCTCCAAACTACCGTATTGCGCGAGCCATTTCACGGCCGTCTTGGGGCCGACCTTTTCGACACCCGGCACATTGTCGACGCTATCGCCGACCAAGGTCAGGTAATCGATGATGCGCTCCGGCGGCACGCCGAACTTGGCAATCACGCCGGCGCGATCGAGCTTCTCGTTGCTCATGGTGTTGATCAGCGTGACATGCTCGTTTACCAGCTGCGCCAGGTCCTTGTCGCCGGTCGAAATCACCGTGTCCATGCCATGCGCCATCGCCTGCACCGCCAGCGTGCCGATCACGTCGTCCGCCTCGACCCCCTCCACCATCAGGATTGGCCATCCCATCGCGCGCACCGCTTCATGGATCGGCTCGATTTGCCTGGCCAGATCTTCCGGCATCGAGGCCCGGTTTGCCTTGTATTCCGCGTACAAATCATCGCGGAACGTCTTGCCTTTCGCATCGAACACGCACGCCATATATGCCGCTTGGTAATCGTTGCGCAAACGGCGTAACATGTTGACCATTCCGTAGATCGCGCCGGTCGGCGCTCCCTGCGCATTGCGCAAATCCGGCATCGCGTGAAACGCGCGGTACAGGTAGCTGGAACCATCGACTAATAACAGGGTTTTGTTCATATGGAAGCACACGGAAAGAATGTGCCGCGGCTGCGGCAGGTGACCAACATTGAGCGCGCGACTTCGAAGAAGGCGCGCGAATCGTGGCATATGTTCACGATTATGGCAGAATTTATCGAGTCGACCGAACGCCTGTCCGAACTGCGGCCGGCGGTGTCGATGTTCGGTTCCGCGCGCATCAAGCCCGATAATCCGTACTATGCGCTGGCCATCGATATTGCGCGCCGCCTGTCGGACGAAGGCTTCGCCGTGATTTCCGGCGGTGGGCCCGGCATCATGGAGGCCGCCAACAAAGGCGCGTTCGAAGGCAAGTCGTCATCGGTCGGATTGAATATCGAATTGCCGCACGAGCAGAGCAACAATACGTGGCAAGATATTTCCATCAGCTTCAGGCATTTCTTTGCGCGCAAGGTCGCGTTCGTCAAATATGCGGACGCCTATGTCGTGCTGCCGGGCGGCTTCGGCACGCTCGATGAACTGAGCGAAGTCTTGACCCTGATCCAGACCGGGAAATCGCGCCGGATCCCGGTGATACTGGTCGGCACCACGTTCTGGCGCGGACTGCTGGACTGGTTCCGCAGCCAAATGGTCGGAGACGGCATGATAGAAGCAAATGACCTCAATCTGATGCAACTCATCGATGAGCCTGCCAATGTGGTGGATGCGATCTTTGCATTTTATGAAGCGCGCGAAGGCGCGCCGGCCGAACCGGAACGGCAGACCGGCGTGTATTTGTGAGCGGTTTGTCCGGAAATACGGTTTCCGTTTGTTACAATGGCGACTAGAACTCCCTCCGACAAAGCGCCACTAACCATGATGTGTACCTCAATGCCAACAACAAAGCTTTGGACGATCGTCGCGCTATGCGTTAGCGCCTACGCAATGCCGCTGGCAGCAAGTGCTCAGGATGCCAGCACGCCGCCGCCGAAACTCGAAAAACTGCCGGAAGGCGAGGCGCCGGCAGTCACGATTCGCAAACCGGAAGGTGGGAAAAAGATTACCGAGAGCCGCAAGCAGGGCAAGATCAAGGAAATCAAGGTCCAGACCGGCAAGAGCACCTACTATCTGAAACCGAACGAACCCGCCGGCAGCGCGTTGCCGGGCGATACGCAAAGCAGTGCCAATCGCGGCGCACAATGGCAGGTCTTGGAATTCGGCAAACCGAAACCGGTCAAGAAGACGCCGCAGCCACCGACTCTGACCCCGCAAACGACGGAACCCGCCTCGTCCACGACTGCGAAATAGTCGCGCGCCGTTGCGCACGCTAGCTTCGCTCTTAATTTGCTGACTCGCCTCTTTTCAGACACGCTCATGGCAGTATTTACCCCGGTCAGCCTGGATGATCTCGGCTCTTGGATTACCCAATTCCCGCTCGGCAAGCCGATCGCGATCAAAGGCATCGCGTCCGGCATCGAAAATAGCAATTTCTTCCTCACCACCGAAAGCGGCGAATACGTCCTCACGGTATTCGAAAAGCTGAATTTCGACCAACTGCCGTTCTATCTCAACCTGATGCGGCATCTGGTGCAACATGGCGTACTGGTGCCGGAACCGATCGCCAATCGGCAAGGCGAAATCCTGAATACCTTGCACGGCAAACCGGCATCGATCGTCACCAAGCTGGAAGGCAGTTGCCAGATGGCGCCGGCGCCCGCGCATTGCGCGGCGGTCGGCGCGATGCTGGCAAAGATGCATCTCGCGGCGCACGATTATCCGCTGCTTCAACCGAATCTGCGCAGCCTGGACTGGTGGAACGAAACCACGCCGGTGGTACTGCCTTATCTGTCGGACGCCAACCAGCATTTGCTGCGCGCGGAGATGCATTTTCAGGATGCCTTTGCGGCATCCGCGCCCTACCACCGATTGCCGCGCGGGGTAATCCATGGCGACCTGTTTCGCAACAACGTGATGTTTGACGGCGAGCGGCTGACCGGATTTTTCGATTTCTATTTTGCTGGTGTCGATACATGGTTGTTCGACGTCGCAGTGACCGTCAACGACTGGTGCATCGACTTGAACAGCGGTGCGCTTGATGCGCCGCGCGTGCGCGCGATTCTCGACGCCTATCATGCGGTGCGTCCGTTTACCAGCGACGAACAGACCGCCTGGCAAGCGATGCTGCGCGCAAGCGCCCTGCGCTTCTGGCTTTCGCGGCTATACGATTTCTTTCTGCCGCGCGACGCGGAAATGCTGACGCCGCACGATCCCTCCCACTTCGAGCGCATCCTGCGCCAGCGCATCAGTTACGTCGCGCCCCCTTTGTCCACGGCGAACTGAGCATGGAAAAACTACCCGCCAACACCGGTTGGCTCTGGATCAGGCAGGGCTTCGCGCTGTTCCGCAAGCAGCCGATCGAAATGTCGACGCTATTTCTCAGTTACATGTTCCTGATGCTCGGCCTCGGCCTGATTCCCGTGCTGGGGCAGATTCTTCCATTGCTGCTGGTGCCGATGTTCTCGATCGGATTCATGCAAGCTTGCGCCGATATTGAGCAAGGTAAGCGCGTACATCCGAAACTGCTGCTAACCGGATTTCGCTCTCCCGCTTTTCGCAAGCTGCTCGGCCTGGGCGTACTCTACCTGTTGGCGGCATTGGTCGCGGTCGGCGCTTCGAGCCTGGTCGACGGTGGTGTGTTCTGGCAGGCCATGAGCGGGCAAATCGCGCTCGACGCGAAGACCGTGCGGGACTCCAACATGACCATGGCGATGCTGTTTGCGGCGGCGGTTTACCTGCCGGCCGCGATGGCGTTCTGGTATGCCGCCCCGCTGATCGCCTGGCACGACATGGGCGTCGGCAAGGCGATCTTCTACAGCTTCTTCGCGGTGCGGCGCGCCGGCAAGGCCTTTATGCTGTATGGCCTGGCGTGGATTGGCATCGGTGTGCTGATGCCGGCGATGGTCAGTGCGCTGGTCGGCCTGCTGGCCGACACCGTGGCGCTGACGATGGTGGTTCTGTTGCCGCTCTCGATCGTCGTGACGGTGGTGATGTACTGCTCGTTTTATGCGACTTACACGCAGATGTTCGGCCAGCCTTCCGCGCCGTTGGACGAATCTCCACAGGAGTAACAGACCGCACTTCCATCACAACAGGACTTCGCCGGTGGGTCGGTCCATACACGTTGTCTCGTTACGCAAAAACCAAAAAAGGGTTACAGACTGAAATCTGCAACCCTTTGGTACTCCTGGTGTGGCTTGCCGCAATCGAATCAGCATGAGAGTCAAGCCATGCTGGCCCTATCAGCTAGTCTGTCCCAGTCGTGATGCTCCTTGCATCCTTAAGGAGCGGGCTGTGTGATTGCGTTCATTTGGAGAGTGACCGCAGTTTGTGCAAACAGCCTGCCGTTCGCCGATGCGCCGGTCTTCACGGCCACCAGCGTCTTGCCCAGCACGACACCCTCGAAGTGAGCGGTCGTTCCGATCGACGCGCTGTCAGCGACCTGCCAGAAGATGTTCTTGGCTAGCGCACCGCCGGCCAGCGTCACCCGCGTAGCGTTGGCCTGGATCAGTTGTCCCGCCACCTGGAAGATCCACACGTCGTTCGGACCACCCGAGAGCGTAACGTCAGTGCTGATCAGGAGGTCGGTACCCCATTTGTAGAGACCAGGAGCGAGCGTGAGCCCGCCAATCTCACCAGCGCCCAGTTCAGTAAAATTAGGGGATGTTCGTCCCTCGGCGTCGAGGTACGCGGTTCCCATGTCGCCCACCGCCGCAGTCAGTGAGGTCGCATCATTCACAGCACAGGGAAGAGGGCCGGCCGCATCGACCACGAAAATTTTCCCTGTCACTTCCCCGCACGTGAGAAGGAGCGCAGCACCGGTGATGGGGCTGGTTCCAACGTCGCCGACAATCGCAGATGCGTAGACGTCAGTGATCCCGGTCTTGCTCAGAATCGCGAAAGTACCGGCCGTGCCGAGGTTTACTGGCGCCTGAGAGGTGGACGCGATCTCGTTGGTTGTGAAACTCCATACAACGGGATTGGCCATTTGAATACCGCCGCTACTCTTGGCTGCGGTGGTCACCGTGGCGGTATAGCTCGTCTCCGGGATCAGAGCGGAAGTTGTTGGCGTGAAGGTGGCCACCGTGTTTTCGGCATTCATGGCGACGGTTCCGGATACGTTGTTTCCGGCGGTCTCCTTGAGCGTGAACGTGAGCAGTTTTCCAGCGAGGATCGAGGTGATCGTTGCCGGATCCATCGGCTGACTGAAGGTTGCCGTTACTGCGGTACCGGTCACAATATTATTGCTGCTATTGGCGCTGGTCGGTACGTTCGTGGCATCGTTACTTGGGCTCGTGGAAGCGACCGTAGGGGAGGAGCCTGCAACAAGCGTAGCAGACGCGAGCAATGTTGCGCTTGTGCCTGACTCACCGCCTCCACCACCGCCACATCCCGCGAGCAGCGATACAATTACCCACGTCATTGGCTTGAAAAATTTGTTCATCTTTCTTTTCCTCTTCATTTTGCCTGCAAGGTGTGGCCGTATAGCCGATCCATTGCGGGCGTGCACCTACCCTGTATCAAGATTTGGCCCTTGACACCTCTTACGACGATGGCAAATCCCGGCCAGACTTTTTCCGCCTAAAAGGGATCGGCCGGGCCGGATCATGCGTCGATGGATGCTTATCCGCCTTTCCGTCCAATTACTCTGTGGGTTACCGCACATAAGGAAAAATGTCGCAATTGCGCAACATTCCATTCTGGTCACACAGGACGTCGATGCCGATCCTTTTAGTTCCCAGAAAGCAATTGACGCGCTGCTGCGCGCTATGGTCAGGACGTTGGCGGGTTTGTTGGCTTATGGGTGGGCGATGCCAGCGTTGTTCTATTGCCCCGTCGATCGTATTGACGGTGGTGATGCATTACTCGTTCGGTGCACCTTGCGGGCGGATGCGCCGCCGGACAAAAAAAGCAGCCGGCAGAACGACCGCAGCCCGGATCAGCCATTCAAGCGCGCCGCCACTTTTTCCAGCTTGGCGATACTCAAATCCAGCAGCTTCATCCCGTGCCGGCCAAAATTGATGTGTGCGCGCGCATTGTCGCCGCCGCCTTCGATATTGACGATCACGCCTTCACCGAACTTCTGGTGCGACACCGTCTCGCCGATGCTCCAGCCGAGATCCTTCTTGCCGAAGCTCTGCGCGATCTTGTTGGCGCCGGATTCCGGCGTCTCATCCCACGCCGATTTGTGCTGATGGCCGAACCAGTGATGCTGCACTTTCGGCGACAGCCACTTGAGCGTGTGCTCCGGCAGCTCGTCGAAAAAGCGCGACTTCATGTTGTAGCGGGTCTGCCCATGCAGCATCCGCGTCTGCGAAAAACACATGTACAGGCGCTTCCTGGCGCGCGTGATCGCGACGTACATCAGACGCCGCTCTTCCTCGACGCCGCCTTCTTCCTTCGCGCTATTTTCGTGCGGGAACAAACCTTCTTCCATGCCGGTGATGAATACCGCATCGAACTCCAGACCCTTGGCCGAGTGCACGGTCATCAACTGCAACGCATCCTGTCCAGCCTGCGCCTGGTTGTCGCCGGCTTCCAGCGACGCGTGCGACAGGAAGGCCGATAGCGGCGACATCACGGCCGGCAGCGGGGCGTCGGCGTCCAGCACTTCGATCCCGTCGGCGGTCGTCAGCGCGGGTCCGGCCATCGCCTCGGCCTGTGGCCCGAGGAAGGCCGGCGCATCCTGGCCGAAGCCCTCTTCCGACACGAACAGCGCGGCGGCGCTCACGAGTTGCTCCAAATTCTCGACGCGGTCGGCGCCTTCTTTTTCGTTTCGATAATGGTTCATGAGCGTGCTGGTTTCCAGCACGATCTTGACCATTTCCGGCAGCGGCAGATGCTGGGTTTCGAAGCGCGTACCCTCGATCAGCTTGACGAATGCACCGAGCGAGGAGCCCGCCTTGCCGGCGACGTAAGGCACCGCCGCATACAGCGAAATCCCATATTGTTTGGCCGCGTCCTGCAACTGCTCGATCGAACGCAAGCCGATGCCGCGCGTCGGGAAGTTCACGATGCGCAGGAACGCCGAGTCATTGTGCGGGTTGTCCATCAGCTGCAAATAGGCGATCGCATGCTTGACCTCGGCGCGCTCGAAGTAGCGCTGGCCGCCATACACCTTGTAAGGAATCCCGGCCGAAAACAACGCATGCTCGATGACCCGCGATTGCGCATTGGAGCGGTACAGCACCGCGATTTCGCTGCGCATCGCGCCTTCGCTGATCAGGCTCTTGGCCTCTTCGATGATCCACTGCGCCTCTTGCAAATCGCTGCTTGCTTCGAAGATCCGCACCGGCTCGCCATGGCCGGCATCGGTGCGCAAATTCTTGCCGAGCCGCTTGCTGTTGTTCGCGATCAGCGTGTTCGCGGTATCAAGGATATGGCCGTGCGAACGGTAATTCTGTTCCAGCTTGATCAGGTTCTCGACGCGGAATTCGCGTTCGAACG
>DHXL01000379.1:0-6010 GCA_002415335.1 Oxalobacteraceae bacterium UBA5157 | reverse complement strand
GCCTGATAATGTTCGCGCAACGGCTGATTGCGGCTCAGTAATTCATACGTGCGCAACAGCAGTTCGGCGAAATCGACCACGCCTTCGCGCTGGCATTGAATCTCGTACATCGCGTACAGCTCGACCATCTTGCGGTTGTAGTCGTCATTCGCTTCCACTTCGCCGGCGCGCAAGCCTTGGTCTTTCGCGCTGTTGATGAAGTACATCAGGTTGCGCGCCGGGTATTTTTCATCGTCGATATTCATCGACTTCAACAGCCGCTTGATGGCGGACTGCTGATCCTGCGAATCCAGAATCTGGAATGTCTGCGGCAAGCCGGCGTCGCGATAATGCGCGCGCAGCAAGCGGTTGCATAAGCCATGAAAGGTGCCGATCCACATGCCGCGCGTATTGATCGGCAACATCGCCGACAGGCGCGTCATCATCTCCTTCGATGCCTTGTTGGTGAAGGTGACGGCCAACACGCCGGCCGGTGACACCTGACCGGTCTGGATCAGCCACGCAATGCGCGTCGTCAGCACGCGCGTCTTGCCCGAGCCGGCGCCGGCCAGGATCAATGCAGGTTGGGCGGGAAGCGTGACGGCGGCGAGTTGTTCGGGATTGAGATTGTGGAGGAGCTTTTGCATACTGCGATTATACCGGTACGGCGTTGCGCACTCGGCCGGCAAAGGCCTGCAAGTTTTTCACTATCGGCTCTGCCTGCCAAAATTAGCAGGATGCATTTTTATTCAAAACGGGGCAGCATCGCGCTACCGCTCTGAGCTTCTGCACAGCGCGCTGACTGTCCAGAAAATCCGCTCCTGTCTCGATAAAAGCACGAAACAAGAGTGCCGGCGGTGCCACGTCGACCGCAAAATATTTCCCTAAAGAACTGAAATAATATTTTCAGCTCGACAACGGAAATGTTGTTGATACTTTCAAATATGGAGGGGTACACTGGCCCGCTGCCCATCGCCGAGAACAACCTTGATTGGCAGCAATTAAAAGCGCTGCGTGAGCCACAAGCTCATGACGGCAAAAACAAAAATGCTACGGAGGACACACATGAACTTGCGTTCCAGCCACTTGTTAGGGGCAGCGGCACTCATTGCCTCAGTATTCCCACTCGCGATACAAGCACAAACCGCCGGCCATTCAGCCAATGCGCCCGGCCAACAAGGTGCCGAAACCACAAATGCGGCGTATCACGATCACTTGCCCAGTCTTCGCGGCATCATGCCGAAGCCGGATGAATATTTCGACAGCACGTCCAAGCATGAAAAGGAATGGAAACGCATTCCGCTGATCGATGGTCCCGGCTTCGTCACCGACAACGCTGCGCAATTGAGCGCCATCACGGGCGCTGCGGCCACCACGGCAGGCCTCGGTTTCGATGGCGTCGGTAAGGGCTTCACCGGCCCGCAAGGCAGCTTCACCGTCAATTCCGCTCCGCCGGATACGACCGGCGCGGTCGGCGCCACGCAATACGTGCAATGGGTGAATTCCTCGTTCGCCGTATTCGACAAAACTACCGGCAATGCGGTCTATGGACCGGCTGCCGGCAACACGTTGTGGACTGGGTTCGGCGGCGCGTGCGAAACCGATAACGACGGCGACCCGATCGTTCAATACGACAAGCAGGCAGGCCGCTGGGTGATGATGCAATTCGCGGTGCCAAGCGGCGGTCCGTACTATCAGTGCGTCGCCGTATCGCAGACGTCGGACGCCACCGGCGGGTATAACCGCTACGCGTTCCAGTACTCCGGCTTCAACGACTATCCGAAAGTCGGGGTCTGGCCGGACGGCTACTATGTGACGTTCAACATGTTCTCCGGTAATAGCTTCAGCGGCGCCAAGGCGTGCGCGTTCGACCGTGCGAAGATGCTGGCCGGGCAGGCAGCGACACAGCAATGCGTACAGTTGAGCAGCAGCTACGGCGGCCTACTGCCGGCGGATCTCGACGGCACCACCGCACCGCCCGCTGGCTCTCCGAACTATCTGGTGAACAAGGGCAGCTCCTCGCTGAATTTGTGGAAGTTTCATGTCGATTGGACTAACAGCGCGAACACCAAGTTGACCGGACCGACCGCGCTTCCAGTAACCGCATTCAACGCAGCCTGCAGCGGCGGCACCTGCATCCCGCAAGCGGGCACGTCACAGAAGCTCGATTCGCTGGCCGATCGCCTGATGTATCGTCTCGCGTATCGCAATTTCGGCACCTACGAGTCGCTGGTCGTCAATCATTCGGTGGCAGTGGGCACGAATCGCAAGAATACCTACGCCGCCGTGCGCTGGTACGAGCTGCGCAATTTGTCCGGCACACCGACGGTCTACCAGCAGTCGACCTACGCGCCGGATTCGACGTTTCGCTGGATGGGCAGTGTCGCCATGGACAAGATGGGCAACATGGCGCTCGGATACAGTACCTCCAGCGCCTCGCTCAATCCAGGTGTCCGCTATGCGACACGCCTAGCGACTGATCCGCTCAATACGTTGTCAAATGAAACGGTCGTCGTGCAAGGCACCGGTTCGCAAACGCAGAGCCTTAGCCGCTGGGGCGACTACAGCCATATGAGCGTCGACCCGGTCGATGACTGCACGTTCTGGTACACGGGTGAATACCTGAAGCAGAACGGCACATTCAACTGGAGCACGCGCATCGCATCGTTCAAGATTGCCGGCTGCCAGTAAGCGGACACGTTCTCTCACCCCGGCCTCGTGCCGGGGTTTTTTTCATGATGATGTTCAGACATTTCAAACGTCCGTATCTTCGCGCCGGCCTGTTCGCGGCTTGCGTGGTCGCGCTCGTGCTGATTCTTCAGCAGAACGATAGCGCGCCCGAACCGGCATCGTCGCGCGTGACCGATGCAGTTTTTCCGATTCCGAGCCATATGCCTTACGGTAGTTCGCCGGCAACGGCTGACGACAACCCCAATATCGCTCTGACAAAACGGCTCGCCAATCCGCTTGAACGCGCACAGAATTTGCGGCTCGTGTACGACAAGTACAAGACCAGCAACGATCCGGCCGAACGCAACACGGCGTATCGCGCATGGTCGGCCTGCTTCCCGACATTCGTGGCTCCTCAGGGACAAGCTGTGACGCTCGACCTCGCGACGCGCGCGTTGCCGCAGAATGGCGCCAATAGTGCGGAGCGCATCGACGCGTACCGGGCACTGATGGGCCGATGCAAGGATTTTTTCGATATGCCGCACGATGCCGTCATCGCGCAGACGCAACAACAGAACGGTGCGTGGCTGAGCGGCGATCTGCGCACACCGGGTGAGCGGGCGGCCAAGTACCTGGCCGACGGCAAGACGCAAGAAGCCGCTAGCACAGCGCATGCAATCATCGCTTCACAAGATCCGTTTGCGATTTATTCGCTGCGCGAATTCATGGGTACTTATCTTGCCTTGCCGGGCAACGCTCAGTCCGGTCAAGCACCAGGACAGCAGGATGTGCGCGCACTTGCTTTCTACATCGTACCGTGCGAACTCGGAATGGAATGCGGCCCCGATTCACTGACCGCGCTGCAGCTATGCGCACATACCGGAGAATGTTTGGGCACGGTTGCCGAGCGTTACCTGCACGCGTTTTCGGCGCAGGTGGATCGCACCGTGTTGGAGAATGAAAGCCGGCGTATCGCCGATGCGATCAAGGCCGGCGACTATCGAGCGCTCGGGCTATGATGAGCGTCAGCGCATGCCACTGTCGCACGAAATATCGGCACGCGCCACCTGCCCTTCGCGGATCGTTACCGGCTGCGCCGGGCAACGCGGATAGGCGGCCACGACGCGAACCTGGAGCCGGTAATTGCCGGCCGGCGCCCTGAGTTCGAAACGCCCGTCGGCCCCGGTCATCGCGTTGCCGACTATCTTGCCGGTCCCGTCGCGCAGCTGAATCCGTGCACCGGCAAGAGGCCCCACGCACCGCATGCCCGGCCGTTCCGGACCGGGGCAACTCGGCACGACGACTACCGCGCCCGCCACGCCGGATTCATCCGCATGCACGAACGCGGAGCAGCCTGCGAGCATGAATGCGCCGGCAAAGGCCATAGAAATTGCGCGTCGCCGCATCGTGATGCCGCCTTTCTTCAGAGCAGCGCGGCGCCCGCCTGCGAGGAGCGAAACAGACTCGCGAAGCCGCGCGCTGCTGCTTCGGGATCGCCCGCCAAATACACGCTGCTGATCGCGGCCACCATATCGGCGCCGGCCGCCACGAGCGACACCGCATTGTCTTGCGTCATGCCGCCGATGACGACCACCGGCAGCGCGATCTCCGCCTGCGATTGCGTAATGATTTCGGCCGAAGTGGTGACTGGATACTTCTTGACGCGCGACGGATAGAATCCGCCGAACGCGACGTAGCTGGCGCCCGCGTGATGCGCGGCCCGCGCCAGCTCCAGGCTGCCGTAGCACGATGCGCCGACAATCTTGTTCGGTCCGAGCGCGGCACGCATCTGCGCCACCGAGGCGTCGGTGCCGCCGACATGGACACCATCTGCATTCAGCGCAAGGCACAGGTCCAGATAGTCGTTGATGACCAGCGGCCGCTGATAGCTGCGGCATAAATCGAGCAGGCATTCGGCTTGCTCGCGGCGCAATTCCGCGCTCGCGCTCTTGTGACGGTATTGCACCAGTGCGGCGCCGCCGCGCAAGGCCATCTCCGTGGTGGCGAGCAGCTTCGGCGTGTCATCCCAGTCGGGTGTGACGATATATAAGCCCTTCATATGCTTTCCCTGAAAAAGGATACCGCGCGATTCGGAATTCTTTGCCCTTCCGCGATCGCGTACGACGACAGCAGGGTTTGATGACAATAAGCCTGCGCCACGTCGATCGACTCCACCATGTCGTTGCCCCCGGCGAGCATGGCCGCGCTGGCACTGGCGAGCGTGCAGCCGGTGCCGTGAAACGCGCCCGGCAACCGCGGCCAGGTCCATGAGCGCGAATCGCCTTCGGTGAACCAGCGGTTGACCACGATCGCGTCGGTGCCGTGCCCGCCCTTGATCAGGACGTGCCTGCAACCGCGCTGCAGCAAAGCCTCCGCCTGCGAATCGGCTCGCCGGTTGCCGCCGCATAGCGCCGCCGCTTCCGGCAAGTTCGGCGTAATCAGGCTTGCGAGTGCCAGCAACGGCTCGATTGCCTGCAATGCATTTTCGACCGCCAATGCATCGCCGTGACCGCTCGCCAGCACCGGGTCGAGGACCACCGGCAGATCGGGCTGACGCAGACGCAATTTTTTCACGATTTCGGCAATTGCTTCGGCGTTGGCGCGATTGCCGACGATGCCGATCTTGACTGCGGAAATGTCGATCTTGTTCAATAGCGCACGCGCTTGCTGTCGGACTAATAGCGCCGGCACCGGGTGGATCGAATGCACGCGGTCATTGTCCTGAACCGTCAGCGCGGTGATGACCGATAGCGGATGCGCGCCCAGCGCCGCGATCGCCTGGATGTCCGCCTGAATCCCGGCGCCACCGCTGGGGTCGGCGCCGGCGAACACCAGTACGGCGGGTCGGCTCATACCGCGCGCCCCGCCATCGGCGACGAAGGCGATGCCGCGAATTTCTTCGGAATCCGTCCCGCCAGATAAGCCGCGCGCCCCGCCTCGACCGCCAGCCGCATCGCGTGGGCCATCATGATCGGATCGCGCGCACCGGCAATCGCGGTATTCATCAGCACGCCATCGCAGCCGAGTTCCATCGCGATCGCCGCGTCCGACGCGGTGCCGACGCCGGCATCGACTAACACCGGCACCTTGGCGGCGTCGATGATCAGCGACAGATTCCACGGGTTCAGGATGCCCATGCCGGAGCCGATCAGGGACGCCAGCGGCATCACCGCCACGCAGCCGATTTCCTCCAGCATCTTGGCCTGGATCGGATCGTCGCTGCAATACACCATCACGTCGAAGCCGTCGCGCACCAGCGTCTCGGCCGCCCTCAGGGTTTCCGGCATATTCGGGAATAGCGTCTTTTCATCGCCCAGCACCTCGAGCTTGACCAGCTGGTGGCCGTTCAGCAGTTCGCGCG
>DHXL01000374.1:521-11632 GCA_002415335.1 Oxalobacteraceae bacterium UBA5157 | reverse complement strand
ATGACGTCCTTGCTGCGGTCGGTAATCTGCATGTAGCCGTCAGCGCTGATCGTCGCCACGTCACCGGTCGGAAACCAGCCGTCCTGCAACACGTCGCCACCTTCGTTCTTGAAATAGCTACTGATGACCCATGGACCTTTGACCAGCAAGTTACCATAGGTCTTGCTGTCCCATGGCAATTCTTTTCCGGCATCATCGACGATCTTCATGTCGACCCCAAAGACCGGATGGCCTTGTTTTTCGAGGATTACCTCGCGCTCGTCTTCTGACAGTGACAGATGCTTTGTTTGCAGTGTGCAGGTGGTGCCGAGCGGCGACATCTCGGTCATTCCCCATGCATGCACGACCTCGATTCCATACTGCCGGCGGAAGGTCTTCATCATCGCCGGAGGACAGGCGGATCCGCCGATGACGGTGCGCTTGAACGTGGAAAATTTCAGGTTGTTTTGCCCGACATAATTCAGCAATCCAAGCCATACGGTCGGCACGCCCGCAGAGAAGGTGACCTTCTCTTGTTCGAACAATTCGTACAGCGACTTGCCGTCGAGCGCGGCGCCGGGGAACACCATTTTGGCCCCCGTCAGCGGCACCGAATAGGGCAAGCCCCACGCATTGACATGGAACATCGGCACTACCGGCAACACCGAGTCACGCGCCGACACGTTCAAGCCATCGGGCATGGCTGACGCATACGAGTGAAGAATTGTGGAGCGATGCGAATACAGGGCGCCCTTCGGATGGCCTGTGGTGCCGGACGTGTAGCACAAGGTGGCCGCCGAATTTTCGTCGAATAGCGGCCATTCGTATTGAGCGGAATTATTGTCGATCAGATCTTCATAGCACAACAATCCCGGGACCTTACTGTCGTTCGGCATACGGTCGCGGTCGCACATGAGCACGAAGCTCTTCACGGTCTTGCACTGTTGCGCGAATGCTTCAACCAGCGGTAGAAAGGTCAAATCGAAAAACAGGTATTGATCCTCGGCGTGATTGGCGATGTACGCGATTTGCTCGGCAAACAGCCGCGGATTAATCGTATGCAATACCGCACCGGACCCGGACACCGCGTAATACACCTCCAGGTGACGATAGCCATTCCATGCCAGTGTTGCGACCCGGTCGCCGATTTTTACGCCCAAGCCTGCCAACGCGTTGGCCAGTTGACGCGCTCGCCTGTGGCAATCCTTGTAGGTGTAGCGATGGATGTCCCCCTCGATGCGGCGGGAAACAATTTCGTTGCTGCCGAAGTAACGATCTGCGTGCTGGATGATGCTGGAAATGAGCAAAGGCTGACTCATCATTTGTCCCATTACCGGACTCTTGGGATATTCCGACATCATGTCTCCTGAGTTTTTAGAGTATTTCTTCGAATGTACGATTTTGGTACGACCGTACTAAAATCGTCAATAACTTTCGATTGTGCGACGCACCATTCCGGAATAGATAACTCATCAGTCAGAAACTGCTTTATAGATCGTGTTTTTCGGTCTCTCCATTACGCGCCGCAACATTGGCTCAAAAAAAGCAAGTGGCAAGGTATCGTACTCCGGGTCGAATGCCGGCGCATCATACTTTTCGCAGAATGCGAGCGTTTTGTCATACAGCACCTGGCCGGCAAATTGATCACGCAGGTTGCGATCCATCCCAAGATGGTGAAAAAAATAATAGCCCTGAAAAATCCCGTGCTTTTCAACCATGGCCAGGTTTTCCGGACTCACGAACGGCTTCAGGATGGCTGCCGCGATATCCGGATGATTGAAACTACCCAGCGTATCGCCGATGTCGTGCAATAGTGCGCACACGACATATTCCTCGTCCTGACGGTCACGATGCGCGCGAGTCGCGGTCTGCAAGCTATGCGTTAACCGATCCACGGGAAAGCCGCCGCAATCCCCCTCCAGCAGTCGCAGATGCGTCAATATCCGATCCGGCAACGCGGCCGCAAAAGGACGGAATTCTTGGGAGATGATCTTCCAATCTTCCGCTGTGCTTTGTTGCATGTCGCGAAAGGTCGCGGGCTTTTGCATGTCATTCTCCTTATAGATCTTCTCTTGGGATTTGCGCAACAGGCGACGTCATCGCGTGCGGACCCGACGGCCCGCCGTACGCCGAGCGACGTAGTTCCTTCAGCACATCGTTTTTTTTGGTCAGGTGCGATAGGACAGATCTTTGCGATCCAGCCTTCGCAGCAAGCCGGGCCACGCCAGCATTCCGCCCAGGGATTTGGTGACAGCTCGTGCCTGCTGCTGTGCCCCGTCGATGATCTGTTGCGGAATCGGGATCAATTCGCCCCCACCTGCCTGAGCACGGATCTGGATCGTGCAAGCCGCCTCAAATACGTACATGTTGACAAACGCGTCGGCGACCGTCCTTCCCACTGTTAGCAGACCATGGTTACGCAGCATCAAATACTGCTTCTCGCCAAGGTCAGCAACCAGGCGCGGCTTTTCGTTTTCATTCAGGGCCACGCCTTCGTAATCGTGATAGGCGAGACTCGACAGGATAAAGATGGATTGTTGGGATAGTGGCAGCACGCCTTTTTTTTGCGCCGATACCGCGACGCCGTTCAGGCTGTGCACGTGTAGCACGCATTGCGCGTCGTGGCGCACCGAATGAATCGCTGAATGAATTGTGAAACCGGCCGGATTGACCGGGAATGGCGAATCGTCGAGCTTATTGCCCTGCAAGTCGATCTTGACCAGCGACGAAGCCGTAATTTCATCGAACATCATGCCGTACGGATTGATCAGGAATTGATCTTCGGCACCAGGAACACGTGCCGTGATATGGGTAAACACGAGATCGCTCCAGCCAAAATCCGCGACCAGGCGGTAGCATGCGGCAAGATCAACGCGGGTTTGCCATTCCTCCGGCGAGACGCGATCTTTCATCGACGGAATATTAAGCTTTTCAGGCGCGTTCATATGGGATGTCCCCTTCTCTGTCAAAATACGGGTTAGAAATACCGGCAAAAAACAGTATCCGCAGATCGCCCGCCGCAAACTGTCAACTTCTTAACATTCGCCATGAACATCCCCGTCAAGGTACCCGTCGATAAACTTGCACTGCTACGCGAATCATGGCTGGCCGATCTGCGCGAGGATGTCGTGGAAGAGGTCGCTGCCTGCGCGTCGGTGCGGGCGGTTGAAGACGGCACGCTGCTGCACGCGCGCGGCGATGCCTGCGACGGATTTTATACGATCGCGTACGGTGCCGTGCGTTTCACGCGCACCACGGCGGACGGCCACGCGACGACGATCGCGGTGCTGGAACAGCCTAACTGGTTCGGCGAAATCTCGTTGTTCGACGGCTTGCCGCGTACCCACGATGCGCATGCCGCCGGCCCGACCGTGCTGCTGTTTCACGCGAAGACGGATTTCAAGCGGTTATTGACACGTTATCCTGTCATTTACGAGCGCTTTGCGCGCATGCTGAGCCTGCGGCTGCGGGCGACCTTCGATCTGGTCGAAGAAGCCGCCGTCGCGCCCTTGACGCAACGACTGGCGCGCCGATTGCTGGAACTGGCACAACTTGAACCGTCCCTCATGAGTGCGGCCACCATTCCACGCGGCCGCGAAGTACCGCTGACGCAAGAAGAGCTGGGCCATCTGCTCGGAAAATCGCGTCAAAGCATCGCCAAATTATTGCGATTGTGGGAGCAGGATGGCATCGTGCAGACCAAATACGGCCGCGTCTTCATCGAGCGCCCCGATGCGCTGACCCGACTCGCTTATCCGGAGCGCGCGGCGTGCGGCGATGCTCGCACTGCGGCCGAGCCTTCCGATTTTGATTCGCTGGAGGCTGCCTTGCAGATTCCACCCGGTGCGGGCCGCCACAAGGTATCCACATGAGTGCCATCGATCCCACGACGGCCGGGCGCCGCATCGACACCCTTCCGATCCGCAATTCGTTTGCCGCTCTGCCACCGTCCTTTTATACTCGCCTGGTGCCGACGCCGTTGCCATCACCTTATCTGGTGTGCGCCAGCGCATCGGCGGCGGCGTTGATCGGACTCGATACCGCCGAGTTCCAGACCGAGCGATTCGTTCAGGTATGCACCGGCAGTGTCACGCTGCCGGGATCGATACCGTTGGCGGCGGTGTATTCAGGCCACCAGTTCGGCGTGTGGGCCGGCCAATTGGGCGACGGACGTGCGATCCTGCTGGGCGACGTACCCGCTGCAGGAATGCCGGGCATGGAACTGCAATTGAAGGGCGCCGGCCTGACTCCCTACTCGAGGATGGGCGACGGCCGCGCCGTCCTGCGCTCGTCGATTCGCGAATTCCTATGCTCGGAAGCAATGGCGGCGCTGGGCATCCCGACCTCACGCGCCCTGTGCGTCACTGGTTCCGATCTGCACATCATGCGCGAGGTACCGGAGACGACCGCTGTTACGACCCGCATGGCGCCCAGTTTCCTGCGCTTCGGATCGTTCGAACATTGGTTCTACAGCGACAAGCAGGACCAGCTAAAGACGCTGGCCGATTACGTGATCGATCGCTTTTATCCGGACTTGCGCGACGCAAGCAATCCGTATCTTGCCCTGCTGCGGGAAGTCACGTGCCGCACCGCGCATCTGATGGCGCAATGGCAGGCCGTCGGCTTCATGCACGGCGTGATGAACACCGACAACATGTCTGTCCTCGGTTTGACGATCGACTACGGCCCGTTTGGCTTCATGGAAGCATTCGACTCCCAGCATATCTGCAATCATAGCGACCAACAGGGCCGCTACGCATACAGCATGCAGCCGCAAGTCGGCCACTGGAATTGCCATGCGCTGGCCCAGGCACTGCTGCCGCTGATCGGCTCGGTGGACGACGCGAAGGCAGCGCTGGAATACTACAAGGGCGCATTCGCCGAAAAATTCGATGGATTGCTACGCGCGAAACTCGGTTTGCAGAGCGCGCAGCCGGAGGATGACAAGCTGATGGACGCGATGTTCGCGATCATGCAGGGTAGCCATGCCGATTTCACATCATTCTTCCGGCGCCTCGGTGATTTGCAGGTCGACAATCCGGCGGCCGACGAGCCGTTGCGCGATCTCTTCATCGATCGCCCCGCCTTCGACGCGTGGGCGGTACAATACCGCGCTCGGCTCAAGCAGGAGAATAGTCAGGACCGGCCGCGCCGGCTTGCAATGCACCGGGTCAATCCCAAGTATGTTCTGCGCAATTACCTTGCCCAGACCGCGATCGAAAAGGCGCAAAATGGAGACTTTTCAGAAATCGACAGGTTGCTTGCCGTGCTCGAAAAGCCCTTCGACGAGCAACCGGAAAACCACCGGTATGCGGAGCTTCCTCCAGACTGGGCCAGCCAACTAGAAGTGAGTTGTTCATCATGACCGAGAAAATCAATAAACCCGAAGCCGAATGGCGTGCCGCGCTCGATCCGCTCGCGTATGAAGTGACGCGTCATGCAGCCACGGAACGCGCGTTCACCGGACGTTATTGGGATCACCATGAGCATGGCATTTATACCTGCGTCTGCTGCAACACGCCGCTGTTCGAATCGGATGCGAAATTCGACTCCGGCTGTGGCTGGCCAAGCTATTTCAGAGCGCTCGACCCGCAGCATGTCAGTGAGCGAATCGACAGTACCAGTGGCATGACGCGCACCGAAATCCGGTGCAATGTATGCGACGCGCATCTCGGACACGTATTTCCGGACGGCCCACCGCCGACCGGACTGCGCTACTGCATCAATTCCGCAGCCCTGCGCTTTGAACCGAAGAGCTGATTTGTCGGGGACAGAGTACCCGGGCTTAACTCTTTCCCACAATTGATCTGATTAGTTGGGGACAGAGTACGCAGGCTTAACTCTTTCCCACAATTCTTAAATACAAAAGAGAAAACTACAACATGAAGTTTCTGTTCGATCTGTTCCCCGTCATCCTGTTCTTTTCGATATTCAAATGGGGCGAAGCCTACCCGGATGCCGCGCACTCGCTGGTCGACCATTACATGTCAGGCCTTGTCTCCGGCGGTGTCGTGACGGCTGCGCAAGCACCGATTTTGCTGGCCACCGCCGTCGCCATCCTGGCCACTGCAGTGCAAATCGGCTATCTGCTCTTGCGCCGGAAAAAAGTCGACGGCATGCTATGGATAACGCTCGTCATCATCGCTTTCTTTGGCGGCGCGACGATTTACTTTCACAACGAAACCTTCATCAAATGGAAGCCGACGGTTCTTTATTGGTGTTTTGCGACGGCGCTGCTGGTCAGCCAAACCGTGCTCAAGAAGAACCTGATCCGCACCATGATGCAAGAACAGATCGCCCTGCCCGACAACATCTGGCAGCGCGTCAGCTTGGCATGGGTCGCTTTCTTTTGCGCCATGGGCTTGCTGAACCTGTACGTGGCCTTCAACTTCACAACGGCGACCTGGGTAAATTTCAAGCTGTTTGGCGGCATGGGGCTGATGTTTGCATTCGTCATTGGACAAAGTCTGTTCCTGTCCAAATACATCAAGGATCCGCAATGATCGACAAAATGGACAGGATTCGTGCCCGTCTCGATGAAACTTTCTCTCCGCGCGCGTGTCAATTAACGGATGAATCGGCGCTGCATGCAGGTCACGCAGGCGCTGCTTCAGGCGGAGGACACTTTCGATTACGCCTGGTTTCTGCCAGTTTCGAAGGGCAAAGCCGCGTGACCCGGCATCGTCTGGTGTATGATTGCCTGCGTGACATGATGCACACTGATATCCATGCATTAATCATCATTGCATTGGCGCCTTCCGAAGTATCGGAATAGGCGTCAACTGTTTTTTGATCCAAGCTTTTTTTAACTCACTTCCAATATTTAGGAATAGAAATGACTTTAAAACCTGCTCGCTTGCTGGTGCTACTTCTTGCAACCGCCGCATTACCCGTTCTTGCGCAAAATCTGGCAGTGGTAAACGGCAAGCCTGTGCCTTCATCACGCGCTGACGTGATGATCAAGCAAATGGCCGCACAGGGCCAACAGGACACGCCGCAGCTGCGCAACATGGTCAAGGAAGAGTTGATCAATCGTGAAATCTTGATCCAGGAAGCCGACAAACTGGGCCTGGGCGCCCTGCCCGATGTCAAGAACCAAGTTGAAATCGCACGCCAGGCGATCGTGATCCGCGCATTGGTCGCCGACTTCGTCAAGAAGCATCCGATCAGCGATGCCGAAATCAAGGCCGAATACGACAAATTCAAGGCGCAAGCCGGCGATAAGGAATACCACGCACGCCATATCCTGGTTGAGAAAGAAGACGACGCAAAGGCGATCATTGCCAAGCTCAAAGCCGGCGCCAAGTTCGAAGATCTGGCCAAGCAATCGAAGGACCCTGGTTCGGCAGCCAACGGTGGCGATCTCGATTGGGCTACCCCAGCCTCGTTCGTGAAGCCGTTCTCGGACGCGATGGTCGCGCTGAAAAAAGGCGAATTCTCTCAGACGCCGGTCAAAACGCAGTACGGCTACCACGTGCTGAAGCTGGAAGATACGCGTCCGGCCAAGATACCGACACTGGAAGAAGTCAAACCGAAGATCGAAGAATCACTGCAGCAGAAGAAACTGCAAGAGTATCAACAAGCATTGCGCAGCAAGGCGAAAATTCAGTAATTCGCTGATCTCGTCAGAACAAAAAAGACCGCCGCGAGCGGTCTTTTTTTATGAGGACATGCGACTGAACCAGCGTCGCACATCAATCAAATGCGTTAGCCGACCCACTTGCGCGCATTGCGGAACATGCGCATCCATGGTGAATCTTCACCCCACGACTCCGGGTGCCACGACTGCAGGACGGTGCGAAACACCCGCTCCGCATGCGGCATGAGCACCGTGAAGCGGCCGTCGGGCGTCGTCACCGAGGTAATCCCGCGCGGCGAACCGTTCGGGTTGTACGGATAGCCTTCAGTGGCCTGCCCTCGGTTGTCGACGAAACGCATGGCGACGATGGCCCGCTCGATGTCACCGGTTTGCGTAAAGTCGGCATAACCCTCGCCGTGAGCGACAGCAATCGGCATTTGCGAACCATGCATCGCATCGAAGAAGATTGACGGTGAATCAGTCACTTCGACCATCGCAAAACGGCCCTCGAATTGCTCCGACTTGTTGCGCGTGAACTTTGGCCATGCTTGCGCACCGGGGATAATCGATTTCAAGTTGCTGATCATCTGGCAGCCATTGCAGATACCGAGCGCAAATGTGTCGCCGCGGCCGAAAAATCCTGCGAACTGATCCAACAATTTGGCATTGAACAGGATTGTCTTGGCCCAGCCCTCGCCGGCGCCCAGCACGTCGCCGTAGGAGAAGCCGCCGACCGCGATCACGCCCTTGAAATCGTCCAGGCTGGCGCGGCCCGCAATCAAGTCGCTCATGTGGACGTCGACTGCGGTGAAACCGGATTTATGCATCACGTACGCGGTCTCAACATGCGAATTGACGCCTTGCTCGCGCAGGATCGCGACCCTTGGTTTCACGCCGAGCGCGATGTAAGGCGCAGCGACATCCTGCTGCGGATCGAAGCCAAGCCTTGGCGTAATGCCGGGATCGGAGGCATCGAGAATGCCCGCATATTCCGCATCGGCGCAAGCCGGATTGTCGCGCAGGCGCGCCATGCGCCAGCTCGTGTCGCTCCACAGCCGATGCAACTCGATGCGCGGCTGGCGGTAGATGATTTTCGCGTCGCGTGTGAATTCGATCAGATCGGTCCGATTCGGCTTGCCGATGATGTGGCTGATCGCGCCCAGCTGATGCGCACGCAGCACATTCATAACATCGGTTTTCTCATCTGCACGGACCTGGATCACCGCGCCCAGTTCTTCACTGAACAATGCGCGCAGCGTCATTTCATTGCGCCGCTCCGGCACCTGCGATGCCCAGTTCTTGGCGTCGCCCCAGTCGGCTACGTGTTCGCCTTCCAACGTCAGAATGTCGAGATTGACCGACACGCCACAGTGCCCCGCGAAGGCCATTTCGGCCAACGTCGTGAACAAGCCGCCGTCGGAACGGTCGTGATAAGCCAATAGTTTCTTCTGCTGACCGAGCTCCTGGATCGCCGCGAAAAATGCCTTCAAGTCATCCGCGCTATCGGCGTCCGGCGTGGCATCGCCGAGCTGCTGCATGACTTGCGACAAGGCCGACGCACCCATGCGATTCTTGCCGCGGCCAAGATCGATCACGATCAATACGGTATCGCCGGCATCGGTGCGCAGCTGTGGTGTCAGGGCCAGTCGCACATCGTGTACCGGTGCAAAGGCGGAGACGATCAAGGACACCGGCGAGATCACCGATTTGTCGGTTCCATCGTCTTTCCAGGTGGTGCGCATCGATAGCGAATCCTTGCCGACCGGGATGCTGATGCCAAGCGCCGGGCACAATTCCATGCCGACCGCCTTGACGGTGTCGAACAACGCGGCGTCCTGCCCCGGTTGACCGCAGGCAGCCATCCAGTTGGCCGACAGCTTGATGTCCGACAGCGCTGCGATGGGCGCCGCTGCGATGTTGGTGATCGCCTCGCCTACCGCCATACGGCCCGACGCTGCCGCATTGATGATGGCCAGCGGCGTACGCTCGCCCATCGCCATCGCTTCACCGCGATAGCCTTCAAAACTCATCGCAGTGATTGCACAGTCGGCCACCGGCACTTGCCACGGACCGACCATCTGGTCGCGCACGGTGGTCGCGCCGACGCTGCGGTCGCCGATCGTGATCAAAAAGGATTTGTCGGCCACGGTCGGCAGGCGCAATACGCGCTGCGCGACTTCCACCAAGTCCATGCCGGTCAGATCGACCGCCGGGAACCGGTGCGTGACGTGTGCGACATCGCGATGCATTTTGGGTGGTTTGCCGAGCAACACATCCATTGGCATATCGACCGGATTGTTGCCGTGCGCGGAATCGACGACTTTCAGTTGTCTCTCCTCGGTCGCGCTACCGACCACCGCAAACAAACAGCGCTCGCGCTCGCACAGGTACTGGAACAAGGCCAGGCTTTCCGGCGCGATGCCGAGCACGTAGCGTTCCTGCGATTCATTGCTCCAGATTTCTTTCGGCGCCATGCCGCTCTCTTCCAGCGGCACTTTGCGCAAATCGAAAATCGCTCCGCGCTTGGCGTCGTTGGTGATTTCCGGAAACGCGTTTGACAGGCCGCCGGCACCGACGTCATGAATCGACAGGATCGGATTCTGGTCGGCCATCGCCCAGCACGCGTTGATCACTTCCTGCGCGCGCCGCTCCATCTCCGGATTGCCGCGCTGGACCGAATCGAAATCGAGGTCGGCGGTATTGGTGCCGGTCGCCATCGACGACGCCGCGCTGCCGCCCATGCCGATGCGCATGCCGGGGCCGCCTAGCTGAATCAGCAGGCTGCCGGCCGGCAAGTCATTCTTCCTGGTGTGCTGGTCCGAAATGCTGCCGATGCCGCCGGCGATCATGATCGGCTTGTGATATCCGTGCACCATGCCGCCGACGTTTTGTTCGTAGGTGCGAAAATAGCCGCCCAGCACCGGACGGCCGAATTCATTGTTGAATGCGGCGCCACCGATCGGGCCCTCTATCATGATTTGCAATGCGGAGGCGATCCGATCCGGCTTGCCATAAGCCGCGTCACCGCCCGCGTGGTCGGTGGCGGGCAGCGTCACGTCGGCGCCATTCTCCCATGCTTGAAGCGCCTGCGGCAGCATCAGGTTCGACACCGTGAATCCGGTCAAGCCGGCTTTCGGTTTGGCGCCGCGCCCGGTCGCACCTTCATCGCGGATTTCGCCGCCGGCGCCGGTCGATGCACCGGGAAACGGCGAAATGGCGGTCGGATGGTTGTGGGTCTCCACCTTCATCAGGGTGTGCGTCAACTCATCCGACGCACGATACACGTTGCCGCTCACCGCGCCGCGCGGATAGAAGCGCGATACCGTCGCGCCTTCGATGATCGACGAGTTGTCGCTGTATGCGACGATCGTGCCCTCGGGATGTAACTCGTGCGTGTTCTTGATCATTGCAAACAGCGATTTGTCCTGCTGTTCGCCGTCGATGGTCCAGTCCGCATTAAAAATCTTGTGACGGCAATGTTCGCTGTTGGCTTGCGCGAACATCATCAGCTCGACGTCGGTCGGATTGCGTTTAGCATGCGTAAATGCAGCCA
>DHXL01000374.1:0-292 GCA_002415335.1 Oxalobacteraceae bacterium UBA5157 | reverse complement strand
CGCGTCCAGTTCGCGAAACAAACCAGCGGCATCGGCGGCGCTGCGCAATACTGTCTCAGTCATCCGATCGTGCAGCAAAGCCGCCACCGCCTGCGTAGATTGTTCCTGCAGCTTCTTGGCACCACCGAGCAAACCGGATTTCATTTGCACCCGATAGCACACGCCGCGCTCGACGCGCTTGATGTGCGCCATGCCGCAGTTGTGCACGATATCGGTCGCCTTACTGGCCCATGGCGAGATCGTGCCGAAGCGCGGGATGACAACAAATTCCTCGCCATCCGCGCCACCCGCG
>DHXL01000390.1:8378-8848 GCA_002415335.1 Oxalobacteraceae bacterium UBA5157 | reverse complement strand
GCGGACAACTGCATCATCGTCTGCTCGATCGAAAACCTGGACCCGATGGGCGTGCATACCGGCGACTCGATCACCGTCGCGCCGGCGCAAACGCTGACCGATAAGGAATACCAGGTAATGCGCAACGCGTCGCTTGCAGTGTTGCGCGAAATCGGCGTCGACACCGGTGGCTCCAACGTGCAATTTTCGATCAATCCCGAAGATGGCCGCATGATCGTCATCGAAATGAATCCGCGCGTGTCGCGTTCCTCCGCGCTGGCGTCGAAGGCAACCGGCTTCCCGATTGCCAAGATCGCCGCCAAGCTGGCGGTCGGTTTCACGCTCGATGAGTTGCGCAACGAAATCACCGGCGGCGCGACACCGGCATCGTTCGAGCCGAGCATCGACTATGTGGTGACCAAGATCCCGCGCTTCGCGTTCGAGAAATTTCCGCAAGCCGATGATCACCTCACCACGCAAATGAAATCGGT
>DHXL01000390.1:0-8223 GCA_002415335.1 Oxalobacteraceae bacterium UBA5157 | reverse complement strand
GGCGAAGTGATGGCGATCGGCCGCACATTCCAGGAATCGTTCCAGAAAGCCTTGCGCGGCCTGGAAGTCGGGGTCGACGGCTTGAATGAAAAGACCACCGACCGCGAAGTGATCGAAGAAGAACTCGGCGCCCCCGGTCCGGAACGCATCTGGTACGTCGGCGATGCGTTTGCACAAGGATTCACGCTGGAAGAAGTACATCAGCTGACCCATATCGACCCGTGGTTCCTGGCGCAGATCAAGGAGATCGTCGATATCGAATTGTGGCTCGAAACTCAGGCGCTGGAAGCAATCGACAAGGCGATGCTGTTCAAGCTCAAGCAAAAGGGTTTTGCTGACCGTCGTCTGGCCAAACTGCTCAAGACCACTGATAAAGTCGTGCGCGAAAAACGCCATGCGCTGAATATCCGCCCGGTCTACAAGCGGGTCGACACCTGTGCCGGCGAATTCGCCACCAATACCGCCTACATGTACTCGACCTACGAGGAAGAGTGCGAAGCGAAACCGACCGACAGGAAAAAAATCATGGTGCTGGGCGGGGGCCCGAACCGCATCGGCCAGGGTATCGAGTTCGACTACTGCTGCGTGCATGCCGCACTGGCGCTGCGTGCGGACGGCTACGAAACGATCATGGTCAATTGCAATCCGGAAACCGTGTCGACCGACTATGACACTTCCGACCGCCTGTATTTTGAATCGCTGACGCTGGAAGATGTGCTCGAAATCGTTCATCTGGAAAAGCCGGTCGGCGTCATCGTCCAGTACGGCGGCCAGACGCCGCTGAAACTTGCGCTTGACCTGGAAGCGAATGGCGTGCCGATCATCGGCACATCTCCGGACATGATCGACGCCGCCGAAGATCGTGAGCGTTTCCAGAAATTGCTGCACGATCTCGGTCTGCGCCAGCCGCCGAATCGTACCGCGCGTACCGAAGAGGATGCACTGCGCCTGGCGCAGGAGATCGGCTATCCGCTGGTGGTTCGGCCGTCCTATGTGCTGGGCGGACGCGCGATGGAAATCGTGCACGAGCAGCGCGATCTCGAGCGTTACATGCGCGAGGCAGTCAAGGTGTCGCACGATTCGCCGGTCTTGCTGGACCGTTTTCTGAACGATGCGATTGAGGTCGATGTCGACTGTATCTCGGACGGTGCCCACACTTTCATCGGCGGCGTGATGGAGCATATCGAACAGGCCGGCGTACACTCCGGCGATTCCGCCTGCTCATTGCCGCCCTATTCGCTGACGCAGGAGACAATTGATGAATTGAAGCGTCAGACTGCCTTGATGGCGAAGGGTTTGAACGTGGTCGGCCTGATGAACGTGCAATTCGCGATCCAGCAGAAGGAAGTCGACGGCAAGTTGCAGGATGTCGTCTTTGTGCTGGAAGTCAATCCGCGCGCCTCGCGCACCGTGCCGTTCGTTTCGAAAGCGACCGGGCTGCAATTGGCGAAGATCGCCGCGCGCTGCATGGTGGGTCAGTCACTCGAAAGTCAGGGCATCAAGAACGAAATCGTGCCACCGTATTTCAGCGTCAAGGAAGCGGTGTTCCCGTTCGTGAAGTTCCCTGGCGTCGACACCATCCTCGGCCCTGAAATGAAATCGACCGGTGAAGTGATGGGCGTCGGCAAGACCTTCGGCGAGGCCTTCGTCAAGTCGCAATTGGGCGCAGGCGTGAAATTGCCGCAATCCGGCAAGGTGTTCCTGAGCGTCAAGGCCAGCGACAAGCCGCGTGCCGTCCAGGTGGCCAAGGACCTGATCGAGATCGGCTTCACGGTGGTGGCTACCAAGGGGACTGCTGCGGCGATCGGCGCAGCCGGTGTGCCGGTCGTGATTGTCAACAAAGTGATCGAGGGACGCCCGCACATCGTCGACATGATCAAGAACCATGAAATCGCACTCGTGATCAACACGGTGGAGGAAAAGCGCAGTGCAATCACCGACTCGCGCGCAATTCGCACCTCGGCGCTGGCCGCGCATGTGACGACCTACACCACGATTGCGGGCGCCGAGGCCGCGGTCGAGGGCATGCGCCACCTGGACGAGTTGTATGTGTATGATTTACAAGGCTTGCATAAAACTTTACACTAACTCGACAGTCAAATTTTAGCCACAGAGGTCGCAGGCAGCATCGTTTGATCCGCTACTCAGAACGAATGGGTGGTTGTGCCATCATTCCCGTTGGCGAGTACTTTCGCCGCGAGTTGGCCACGTCAGACATGCGCGTGCGACCTCTGTGGTTTTCACTTTAACGATAGAAAATCATGAGCTCAGTTCCTCTTACCAAACATGGCGCAGAACTTCTTAAAGAAGAGTTGCATCGCCTCAAAACAAAAGAGCGGCCAGCGGTCATTCATGCGATTGCCGAGGCGCGCGCACACGGCGACTTGTCGGAAAACGCCGAGTACGATGCCGCCAAAGAGCGCCAGAGCTTCATCGAAGGCCGGATTGCCGATCTGGAAGGAAAACTCGGCGCCGCGCAAGTTATCGATCCATTGTTGCTGGATGCGGAAGGCCGTATTGTTTTTGCGTCGACGGTGCACTTGGAAGACCTGGAGTCTGGCGACAAGGTTACCTACCAGATCGTCGGCGTGGATGAAGCCGACCTGAAAGAAATGAAGGTGTCGATCACGTCGCCGATCGCGCGCGCGCTGATCGGGAAATACGCCGGCGACGTGGTGGCGGTACAAGCCCCGTCCGGAATCCGCGAGTACGAAGTGCTCGACGTGCGGTACATATGAGTAATTGCGGGAAAGAGTTAAGCTTGCGTACTCTGTCCCCAACTGATCAGAATTTGCGGAAAGAGTTAAGCTTGCGTACTCTGTCCCCAACTGATTAGATGCATGTTGCGCGCGGCACGCTTAATCGCAGTATTGTGGGTCGGCAGTCTGTGGACGGTCGGCTATCTGGTGGCGCCAACGTTGTTCGCGACCTTGAGCGACCGCGTGCAGGCCGGGACTATCGCCGGCAGCATGTTCCGGGTCGAGGCATGGCTGTCGATTTTTTGCGCTATCGTGCTAATTGTCTTGCTACGATCGCGGTCATCGGCATCACGTAACGGTAGACGCATGCAGGTGCTGGTCTTCAGCATGCTGGCGGCGACACTGGTCAGCCATTTCGCCCTGCAGCCTTTGATGGCCTCGCTGCGCGAAGCGGCGGGACCGACCGGCGTGATGGCGCCGGACGTCAAGATGCAATTCGGCATCTTGCACGGTATCTCGAGCGCGATTTATCTGCTTGAAAGCTTGTTGGGTGTGGCGCTGTTGCTCGCCCTGGACCCGGAACCGAATGGCGAGGATGCCGAGCTGGCGGTGCGTTAACGCTTGCCCAGCTGTGATTTCTTGGCGCTGCTTTGGCGCGGCTTGGCGCGTTTGATAGAACCGCCTTGGGTGACGCGTTCATTGCCTTTGACCATGACCTTGGTGACCGATGGGCGTTTGGTGCCGCTTGGACTCGGTTTCACGATCGTGACTTCACGCAATCCTTTGCCTCTGGTCTCGCTGCGTTCTTTGACCTCGCCCTTCTTGGGACGGTAGATGACGAGCAGCTTGCCGATATGTTGCACCGGGGCGGCGCCAAGTTTGTCGCAAATCGTCTCGTAAATGGCGATGCGGGCTTCGCGGTCGTCGCCGAAAACGCGAATCTTGATGAGTCCGTGCGAATTCAGACTCGCATCGATTTCCTTGAGTACGCCGGCGGTCAGGCCGGATTCGGCAATCATGACGACCGGATTGAGCGCGTGCGCATCGGAACGGAGCGCGCTGCGTTCGACGGGTGTGAGTTTCATATGAGCCTAAAAATGAACTTGTTCGGGACAGAGTGACTGTTCCGCAATATTAGAGAGATAGTATTCTACGCGAATGGCAAAGAACAAATTAAACAAAAACTGGTTGCATGATCATATCAACGACCCCTATGTGAAACTGGCGCAGAAGGAAGGCTATCGGGCGCGCGCCGTGTACAAACTGAAGGAAATCGACGAAAGCGAAAAGCTGATCAAAGCCGACCAGGTAATCGTCGACCTCGGCTGCACGCCGGGCAGCTGGTCGCAATACGTCCGCAACAAACTGGCGGGACTGGCCGGCGGCGGCATCCGCGGCACCATTATCGGGCTCGATATGCTGCCGATGGAACCGATTGCGGACGTGCATTTTATACAAGGTGACTTTCGCGAACAGCGGGTGCTGCGCCAGCTTGAGGTGCTACTCGACGGACGCAAAGTGGATCTGGTGCTGTCCGACATGGCGCCCAATCTTTCCGGTATCGCGGTGGCGGATGCTGCCCGGATGGAACATATAATTGACTTGGCAATAGAGTTTTCCCAGATCCATATGAAACCTTCGGGCGCCTTGCTCGTCAAATGCTTCAACGGATCCGGCTATAGTCAAATCGTCGAAAAATTCCGGCAAGAGTTCAAAATAGTGACCCAGAAAAAGCCTAAGGCGAGCAGGGATAAATCCTCAGAGATTTTTTTGCTCGGAAAAGCACTAAAGAATCCCCTTTGATCACACATTAAGCCTTGATTCTTATGGGTTTAGCCGCACATGCAACCTAGTAAGCCCGGGTTATTGCGAGTAAAATCGGTTTCACAAGTCAAGTAATGAGGCGCGATCCGCGTCTAAGGAGTTCTAGTGAACAATATGTTTTCCAAAGCCGCCATTTGGGTGGTCATCGCGTTGGTGCTCTTTATGGTCTTCAAGCAGTTTGATGGCCGAGCGCTGTCGGGCGGTGCGTCGTCCATTGCCTACTCGGACTTCCTGGATGAAGTGAAAGCCAAGCACATCAAGGATGCAACCATCGAGGACCGTGCGATCATCGCCACCACGACCGATGGCAAGAAGATCAAAGCGGCCATTACCTACCTTGATCGAGGCTTGATCGGCGATCTGATCAACAACGGCGTCAAGTTCGACGTCAAGCAGCCGGAAGAGCAGTCTTTCCTTTCGCAAGTATTCATTTCCTGGTTCCCGATGCTGTTGCTGATCGGGGTCTGGGTATTCTTCATGCGCCAGATGCAGGGCGGCGGCAAGGGAGGCGCATTTTCCTTTGGGCGGTCGAAGGCGCGCATGCTGGACGAAGCCAGCAATACCATCACGTTTGCCGATGTCGCCGGTTGCGACGAGGCCAAGGAAGAAGTGCAGGAGCTGGTTGATTTCCTGCGCGATCCGACCAAGTTCCAGAAGCTGGGCGGACGCATTCCGCGCGGCGTGCTGATGGTCGGCCCTCCGGGAACCGGCAAGACCCTTCTGGCACGCGCAATTGCCGGCGAGGCCAAGGTCCCGTTCTTCACGATTTCCGGTTCCGATTTTGTCGAAATGTTCGTTGGCGTGGGCGCGTCCCGCGTGCGCGACATGTTCGAGAATGCCAAGAAGCATGCGCCATGTATCATCTTCATCGATGAAATCGATGCGGTCGGACGCCATCGTGGCGCCGGCATGGGCGGCGGCAACGACGAACGCGAGCAAACCTTGAATCAGCTGCTAGTCGAGATGGATGGTTTCGAACCGAATGCCGGCGTGATCGTGATTGCGGCAACCAACCGCGCCGACGTGCTGGACAAGGCGCTGCTGCGTCCAGGCCGTTTCGACCGACAAGTGGTCGTCGGATTGCCCGATATCCGCGGTCGCGAGCAGATACTGTACGTGCACATGCGCAAGGTGCCGATTGCGCCGGACGTCAAGGCCGATATCCTGGCGCGTGGCACTCCGGGTTTTTCGGGTGCCGACTTGGCCAACCTCGTGAATGAAGCGGCCTTATTTGCGGCACGCCGCAACAAGCGCCTGGTCGAAATGCAGGATTTCGAGGATGCGAAAGACAAGATCGTCATGGGTCCGGAGCGCAAATCCGCAGTCATGCGCGAGGAAGAGCGTCGCAATACTGCCTATCACGAATCGGGCCATGCGGTGGTCGCCAAGCTGCTGCCGAAGGCCGATCCCGTGCATAAGGTGACGATCATGCCGCGCGGCTTCGCACTTGGACTGACCTGGCAATTGCCCGAGTACGATCGCGTGAACATGTACAAGGACAAGATGCTGGAAGAAATTGCGATCTTGTTCGGCGGACGCATCGCGGAAGAGATTTTCATGCACCAGATGTCGACCGGTGCGTCCAACGACTTCGAACGCGCCACCAAGCTGGCGCGTGCGATGGTGACCCGTTACGGCATGTCGGAAAGCCTGGGCACTATGGTCTACGAAGATGCGGAGCAGGATGCCTATTACGGGCGGATGGCGTCCAAGACCGTATCCGAGGCGACCCAGCAAAAAGTCGACACCGAGATCCGCAGCATTCTGGACGCGCAATATGGCTTGTCACGCAAGCTGCTCGAGGAAAATCGCGACAAGGTCGAGATGATGGCCAAGACGCTGCTTGAGTGGGAAACGATTGACGCCGACCAGATCAACGACATCATGGAAGGCCGCGAGCCGCGTTTGCCGAAAGCCGGCGTCCCGGCCAAGCGACCGTCTTCGGATAGTAGTTCCGGCGGCATGACGCCGACCGCGACCGCGCCGGCATAGGCGACCGCCGAGCGTGATTGTTTATACGTAATTCGATGCAAGGGTGAGGAGCGATTCTCGCCCTTTTTCATGCGCTCTTGCAGCCACACAAGTGGATCGCAAGCCCTACAAGGGGACGCCGATTTGCAAGATCGTAGGTCGGAACCTGTTGTGGGAATTTCCAAGTTCAAACGATGCAATCGTACCTGCAATGCGGGCGTTACCGCTTGCCGCTGAGCGGCGACAATTTCAGGCCCATCGTGATGGGCGTGCTGAACCTCACGCCTGATTCTTTTTCCGATGGGGGGCGATTCCACTCGCTGGAGTTGGCGCTCTCGCGTGCCGATCAAATGATTGCGGAGGGCGCTGACCTAATCGATATCGGCGGCGAATCGAGCCGCCCGGGCGCCGAGCCGCTGCCGCTCGCCGAAGAATTGCGGCGCGTGATGCCGGTGTTATACGCATTGCGCGATTGCGGCGTCCCACTCTCGATCGATACCTACAAGCCGGAAGTCATGCGTGAGGCGATCGCGGCCGGCGCCGACATGATTAACGACATCAACGGCTTTTGCGCACCGGGCGCCTTGGAGGCGGTCCGGGACGCCGATTGTGCATTGTGCGTGATGCACATGCAGCGCGATCCGCAAACCATGCAAGTGGCGCCGCAATACCAGGATCCGGTACGCGAGGTCAGCGCATTCTTGCGCGAGCGGATTGAGGTACTCGAGCAGGCGGGCGTCGCGCGCGGCCGGCTGTGCATCGATCCCGGTTTTGGTTTCGGCAAGTCGCTGCCGCATAATCTCGCCTTGCTCAAGAATGTCGGTGCGATGCAATCCGAACTTGGATTGCCGTTACTGGCCGGCCTTTCGCGCAAATCGATGATAGGAGCAATCACCGGGAAGCCGGTCGCCCAGCGGCTTGCCGGCAGCCTCGGCGCGGCGCTGGTAGCGGCCGGGCAGGGCGCGCGGATACTGCGCGTCCATGACGTGGCGGAAACCGTCGATGCGCTCAAGGTGTGGCAGGCCGGAAAGAACGGAGGGGGCTACGGTTCTTGACTCATGGGAAGCGGTTAAGTGCAGCTCTGGCACCGCGTATCCCGTTCCGAATAATCTCAGGCATGGTGCGAAAGAGTTGAGCACCGCGTATCTGTCCCCAACAAATGTAGAGAAGACATGAAAAGAAGATATTTTGGTACCGATGGCATACGCGGACGTGTAGGCGACTTGCCGATCACGCCGGAATTTGTGATGCGTTTGGGCTACGCGGCTGGGCGGGTGCTGACCGAAGCCGGATCTTCGGCAACCAAGCCGACGGTGTTGATCGGCAAGGACACGCGCATCTCCGGCTATATGCTGGAAGCCGCGCTGGAGGCGGGATTTGCGGCGGCCGGGGTCGACGTCATGCTGGCCGGCCCCATGCCGACTCCGGCGATCGCTTACCTGACGCGCGCCCTGCGCCTGTCGGCCGGCGTCGTGATTTCGGCTTCACACAATCCCTACCACGACAATGGCATCAAGTTTTTTTCCGCACTCGGCACCAAGCTACCCGATGCCGTGGAAAGCGCGATCGAGGCCGCGCTCGATGTGCCGATGCAATGCGTGTCTTCTGAAAAACTGGGCAAGGCCAAGCGCCTCGACGATGCCCGCGGCCGTTACATCGAATTCTGCAAGAGCACGTTCCCCAACGAGCTGGATCTGCGCGGCTTGAAGATCGTGGTCGATTGCGCGCA
>DHXL01000029.1:6271-11596 GCA_002415335.1 Oxalobacteraceae bacterium UBA5157 | reverse complement strand
TGGTGGCGGAGGTGGCGGCTTTGACGGCGGCGGCGCCTCGGGAGACTGGTAATGAAAACCCTTGCCCGCATGGTGCGCCATCTATTCACCACCACCGCCGCCGGACGGCGCGCGTTTCCGGCGCCGACCTTGACAGCAATCCAGGCCGCGATCGCCGACGGCGAGACCCAGCATCGCGCCGAAGTACGGCTGATCGTCGAACCTGCGCTCGCGGCGTTTGCTGTGCTGAACGGACATACCGCGCGCCAGCGCGCGCGCGAATTATTTTCGCTCTATCGCGTCTGGGACACCGAGGAAAATTGCGGCGTACTAATTTATGTCAACCTGGCGGATCGCAAGGTCGAGATCATCGCCGACCGCGGCGTGGGGCGTGCCGTGACTGCGCCGGATTGGCAAGCGGTGTGCAGCACCATGACACAGGGCTTTGCGCGCGGCGCGTTTCACGACAGCACGATTGCGGGACTGGCGCAGCTGAACACGATTCTCGCAACGCATTTCCCGGAAAATGGTGCCCGTCGCAATCAACTGTCGGATCGGCCCATCGTTCTTTAGGCCGCGTCCGGATCTTTCCATGGCATCAAGTTGCTGCTTCTTGTTGTTTCGACAGATCGGGTCGGGGTCGTCCCGATAGTGTGCTCGACCGGCTTGTTCAAACAGCGGCGCAGCCGCCTCACTGCCCGTCGGCCGCGCGCAACCTGGCAATTCGCTCCCGGTCACTGGGGTGGGAACTGAAGAATTCGGTCCGTGTATCGCGCCTGGCCTTGTCGCTGTCCGGCGCGGTGGGCGCCGGATCTTGCTCGTCGGCGCCATCTGCACCATCGGTCGACGCCGGATCGGCCGGCGCCGATTGTCGATTCGATTCCGTGCCCGCCGCCGCAGCGACTTGCTGCTCGGACGCATCCCGCATCTTTTCAAACAATCCCGCCAGCGGCGCCAATGGCACGCGGTTCGCATGCAGCATATCGATCGCATATTGATCGGCTTCGCGTTCGAAGTCGCGCGAGTATTTTTGGTCCAGCATAAAAGTTGGTACCGCAGCCAGGACGCTCGACACGTCGCCGATGAAGAGATTGAGCACGACGCCGACCCCGAGCGTTTGCAGCAAGCCGCGCAACGTGTGGCGGCGCTGCACGTGACCCAGCTCGTGCGCCAGCACGCCCAGCACCGCCTGATCGTCGTGCGCCAATAGCACCAATTGGTCGGTCATCACGATCACACCGTTCGGCAGCGCAAACGCGTTGGGGCCGACTTCGCTGTGACGGAATACCACGCGGTATGCCGTCTTCTCGCCGCGTGGCTGCTTCAGCTGCGCGAATAGTCGCTGCAGGCGCTCCCGGTCGACCGTGTCGAGCTTGGACGGCGTCATGTATTTGCGATCAATCAGCGTCAGCTCGCCGTCACCGATTGATTTCTCAAGCGAGGTCGGCAGGTGCTGCGCGACCTTGTCTGCCGCCCACGGCAAGCCCCATCGATAACCGGCCGCCAGCAGCGCCAACAGCGCGATCAGTGCCAGCAGGGACAGCGGCCAGTTCTGCTGCCAGCGTACGACCCAAGGATCGCGATAGCGGTTCGCAGCCAGCATGTAGTCGAGCGCGGGATCGCTGATTTCGAGAAAATCGCCCTCTGGAAAACGCAGAATGCGCGGCGCGTGCTGCAGGCGTTCCGAGATGTCCAGTCGGGAAAGACGTATGCTGCGGTGAATGCCGCCGCCGCGCACGGACACCACGCGTTTGTGAATGACCAGCGTGACCGGCTGGCGCCGCGTGCTGCAGCCGTCGAAGTAGATGGCATCGATCATTTCGGGATCACAATGCGATGTCGATATCGAACAGGTCGCCAGCTTCCTGCCCGATTGCGCCGGCGTCATCGACTGATTGATCGGCCAGAAATGCTTCCAGATTTTCATGCGGGATCAGGCACATGCATTGCACCCGGTAGCGTACCAGCCGGATCGCGGCAAACGGCTTGTACAGCCCGAGGGTCAGCGTGATCAGCGCCAGGTTGCCGGCATGTATCCACAGCAGCTGACGCGCACCGGCCGTACTTTCAAACCTGTGCTCGCCCAGCTCGATCTGATTCCAGATCATGTTTTGCAAACGGCTTTCGAGGTAAGGCCGGACGAACAGGTAAAACGCATAGGCGCTGGCGACGCCATACAGCAAACCGAACAGCCAGCCGAACATGGTCGACTGCAGGAATGCAAACACGCGCGCGGTCAGAAATCCGAAAATGCCGGCCGGTATCGTTCCGAGAAAAAAGAAGCCGACCGCCTTGCCGTAAATCTTGAAAAAATCAGCTGCGCGCGCATGAAAGAAAAACGGTGTTTGGCCGAAGTTCGCATTGTCGTGCTGATAGCGCTTCAACAGGTAATGCGCCAACGGAACAGTGCCGCTCAGCACCAGCAACGGCAGCAAGCCGCTTAACAACACTACGCCGATGCCCGGACTCTTGGAAAAGGACGTGACGATGCTCCAAAGAAATAATCCAGTGGCGGCCAAGACCAGCGGAAATAAAATGAGCGTGCGGTAGGCGTCGGCTACCGTTCCGTGAAAGCGGAAGCGCACTCCGCGATAACTCGAATTAGCCATCTTGAAGCGGAACGAGCGGGCCAGCAGCCAAGGCATGATCGCGGCCAGCAGCACGGCGATCGCAATCGTGGCCGGCACTGAAATATCGTAGGAAATTTTGTAGGCCGCCAGCAGCGTCAGGGCCAGGATACGTCCTTTCAGAATCGCTTTTGGATTGCCGTGATAGTCGAAAATCGCGCCTGCGACGCGCGTGTTGCGATAAAAATATTGCAGCCGCCGCACCTTGGCCCAAGCGGAGTAGACGCCGCAGGTCAGGATCGTCAGCAGCAGGTTCACGATCCAGATCCGGAAGTATTCCGGACCGCTGCCGGTGAATTCAAACCGTTGCGGTTCGGTCAATTCGGCTGCGGCCGGAACGTCCGCAATCGCGGCAACGGTTCGCGGCGACTGCGCCGCATCCGATGTGGCCGGCGCCTCGCGAGCCCGGGGCGGCTCAATGCTTGCCAGTGCCAGTTGTGCGCCGCCGCCGGCCGCGGCTTGCGCGCTCCGCACTCGCGCACCGCTATCCATGTTCGTACACCCACTGCAGCAACGCGTCCTCCGCTTCCAGTCCACGATCTGCATTGGGGTGATTGATGATGCAGACCAGCGCATATTCTTTGCCGGAGGCCGCCAGTACGTAGCCGGCCACTGCCCGGACGTTTTCCAGGCGTCCGGTCTTGACATGCGCCTTGCCGGCGACGCTGCGATCCTTGAGACGGTTGCGCATGGTGCCGTCGTACCCTGCCAGCGGCAGCGATGAGATGAACTCGGGCATCACCGGCGAACGATAGGCGGCGACCAGCATGCGGCCCATGGTTTGGGCCGAAATGCGCTCATCGCGCGATAGGCCGGACCCATTTTCGACCACCAGTTCGGGCGCGATGATCCCTTTGTCCGCAAGCCATCCGGCAAGCACGAGCGCACCCCGTTCGGGCGTGCCCGGACGGTTCAACACGTTGGCGGCCAGTGTCAGTAATAGTTGACGCGCCATTACGTTATTGCTGTATTTGTTAATGTCGCGGATTACTTCGGGCAAGGTGGTGGACTGCCACTCCGTCACCAGTCGCGCGTCTTCCGGCGTGACACCGGCGCTCACCTCCCCGCTGAAAGTGCCGCCCAGATCGCTCCACATCTGGCGAAATACCGCAGCGAAATACTCGGTGTGCGTCAGCTCATAGGGTTGCATATGCCAGACCCGCTCGCCACATGACGCCGAATAGGTGCCCGTGAACTGCACGCCGCTCGGCTCCAATAGGGCGCCCAGCTTCGATTCCCAATCGTTACAGTCGGCGCCGGATAGAGTGGGTGGCGTCACCGCATAAGCCGCAGGCGGATCGAGCATGACCCGCACCGTGCCATTGATCTCGTTCGGCATGAATCTGAAACTCAGCGCTTCGTAATTGAGCAGCAATGCATCCGGACCGACGTTATACGGCTTGATCGGATCGCCGTCGAATTTGGCCGGATCGTACGCCGTGTCTTCGAAGGCGCTGCCGTCCAGCACCAGATTGCCGCGGATTTCACGGATGCCTTTGGCACGAATCTGGCGCAGGAACATCCAGAAATTCTCGCTCACGAGCTTGGGGTCGCCGCTGCCCTTGAAGATCAGGTCGCCGTGCAGCACATCGCCGTCCAGCTTGCCGTTGACATAGGCCTGGGTTTTCCAGCGGAAGACCGGGCCGAGCAAATCGAGCGCCGCATTGGTGGTCACCAGTTTCATGGTGGATGCCGGACTCAGCGCCAGGCTTGGATTCGATGCGATGAGGCGTCTCCGACCGTCGACAGCCTGCACGTAGACGCCCACCGCGCCACCCGGGATGCCGGCCCTCGTCAACGCCGCACTCACCACCAACGGCAAGTCGCGCGCGATCGCCGTGTCAGCCGCGAGGCAGAGGCTCAGCGATAGCAGCAGGCCGCCGATATTCTGTCGTTTCGGAATTTGCATGGGACACGCGAAATTGAGTCGCGTCGATTATCCCACGCGTCGCGCGATCCTTGTCTATACTTTTACTTTCGGAGTTGCCGCACTGCGCCATGGCGCGCGGCCACGCTCAACGCGAATTCGCCTGCAAGGAACACGATGTCCAAAACCGCCCTTCCCAAACTCCTCTCGCCCGACGAAATGCTGGCACTTGACAACCAGTTTTGCTTCGCACTGTATTCGGCTTCGCTGGCGATGACCAAGACCTACAAGCCATTCCTGGAAAAGCTGGGCCTGACCTATCCGCAATACCTGGTGATGCTGGTGCTGTGGCAGCAAGACGATGTGCTGGTGAAGACGATAGGGGAAAAGCTGTTCCTGGATTCCGGCACGCTGACGCCGCTGTTGAAGCGCCTGGAGGCCTCGTCTTTCATCATGCGCACGCGCGACGAGGCGGACGAGCGCCAGGTACGCATCACGCTGACGCGCGAAGGCCGCGCGCTGAAGAAGAAAGCTCAGGATATCCCGTATCAGGTGCTGTGCGCGAGCGGCCAGCCGCAAGAGTCACTGAAAGCCCTGCACGCGCAATTGGCGCAGGTGCGCGACGATCTGATTCGCGCAAAGGCATGAGCCGATCGTCACCGGCCATGCCCAAGGCACAATAAATTTCACACAATTTAATTGCGTGCTATATTAATGCATGCCGATCAATTTTGGATCGCCGCAACCGTCGTCTTTCAGGAGAATCCCATGCAAGTCTTGTACACAGCCCATGCCACAGCAACCGGCGGCCGCGACGGCCGCGCCGTCACCAGTGATCATCATCTCGACGTC
>DHXL01000029.1:3103-6048 GCA_002415335.1 Oxalobacteraceae bacterium UBA5157 | reverse complement strand
GCAGCCGGTTACTCCGCCTGCTTCCTGTCGGCCATGAAGTTCGTTGCACCGCACATGAAAGTTGCGCTGCCGGCGGACGCCGCCGTGACAGCCGAAATCGGCATCGGCCCGAACGGCCAGGGTGGTTTTGGGCTGGCCGCGGAATTGCGGATATCCCTGCCCGGCATGGAGCAGGCTGCCGCTCAGGCGCTTGCCGCGAAGGCACATGAAGTGTGCCCGTATTCGAATGCGACGCGCGGCAATATCGAAGTCAAGATCGCATTAGTCTAAGGCGTCGGCATTGCGAGACGGGGGCTGGCGCCGGCAATCAGTATCCCGCGCCGCTCAAGCCCTCTTCTCGTCTTCATCCTGCAACGCGCATGCATCGACTATCTGCAGGTCATTGTCCTTCGCGAAGTCGAGCACGAAGTGATACGCGAGCGGTTCGATGCTGCGCAACTCCTCATTGACCACTACGGATTTTATCCCTGCCAGCATGGTCGGCCGTACGTAAGGCGAGTATTGCAGATGGGCGTTGGGGCCGCCCGAGCCTTCCGGCCGGAAGCAGGCCATCACGCCGCAGAGGCGCTCGGCCCAATCGCTGGGCCGGAACGGTTTGCCAGTGCTCGTAACACCCTGGATAAAAAATTCGCGCGCGGGCGCTTGGTTGTTTTGAACGAAATTGGCCATGTGGACGGTTTTTCCTGTAGCTGGGTTGCGCTTGCCGCGATCGTGTCCCGGGGACTCCGACCTACGATCTTGCGGCCACCTTGGCGGCGGCAAGCTTTCATAACTCTTACATATTATATCTTATAGAAGAGTCGTTGTGAAAAGCCATTTCACAAAATGAAATATGCGCATTGCGGCGAACGCCCAACCGAGCCGCGACTAGCCGAGCCAGACTGCCAGTGACAGNNGCGCGAACCGTAGGTTCTTCGCCAGGCGGGCTGTCCGCTTCGATCGCGATTGAATCAACCACCGCGGCATCGACCGGCAGCACGTCGGCCGCATTGACTGCGGCAGTTCCGAGCCTGACGCCCATCGCCCCACCGCCGGATGACAGGATGATGCCGATCGCCTCGTCTTGCCAGCGATCGGCAAAATTGCGCCATGAGTAAATCGCGTCCTCGAAATTGCCGACTACGGCAAATGCGACAGCAGTCAGCCGCGCGGGAATCCAGTCGATCCAATAGAACGCTGTGGCGGCAAAACTGCCGAAGGCTTCGTTTTTCATGTGGTCGGGCTCGTTCCATGCGCGCGCCAGGTATTCGGCGACGCGGTACATGACCGCGCATGCCGGGCCGATCGGCATCAGGAACCAGAAAAATACGCCGAAAACGTTGCGGTGCGTCGTAACCAGCGCGGCTTCAACCGCAACCCGCGAGATTTCGCCGGCATCGAGGCCTGCCGTCTCCTGCCCGGTCCATTCCGCCAGCAAACTGCGTGCGCTTGCGTCATCGCCGGCATTCAGCGCGAGCTGAATCGAGGTGAAATAATGGCTGTAATGGCGGAAACCCAAGGTCAGGTAGACGATCAGGATGTTCCAGGCGAACGCCGCAAATGGACTGATCTTCATGCATAACCAATAGATCAAGGCGGTCGGTATCATCAGCGCAGCCATCATCGCCATCCAGGCCATCCGTCCATGCTGCGCTTGGCCGGCGTTGAACCATCCTTCCATGCGCACCGCCAGCGCCTTGACCCCGGCGTAGATAGGATTGTCTGCGCGTAACGGCTTGAGCTGCTCGATCAGTAGCGCAAAAAGTATGGAGAGAAATGTCATCAAGCCGCCTTAAATTTGTTGGGGACAGAGCAGCCGGTACCGAGGCGATGCCCGGCCCTTCCCGCAATTCGTTCCTGTGTTGGGAACAGATTTCGTACGCATTACTTCAATGCGTTGGATCCGGATTCTAACGCGACACCATAACGCAGCCCACCGCCGGAATCAAACAGCGTCTCACGTGCGCCAATTACGCACGCAAGAAATGAAACAGGTTGCGCAGGATCCCCGCCGTCACACCCCAAATAAAGAAGCGCTCGTACGGCATCGCATAAAACGTACGGCGACCTACCCCGCTCGGAAGTTCGGCAGTGCGGCGCTGATGATTGATGCCATCCATCAGGAACGCAAGCGGCACCTCGAAAATCTCGGCCACCTCGAACGGATCCGCCTTCAACTCGAACGGCGGCTGTACCAGCGAGACTACGGGGGTGACACGATAACCGGTGGCAGTGAAATAATCGGGCAAGGTGCCGAGCACTTCGACGTGGCGCCGGTGAAGACCGACTTCTTCTTCGGTTTCGCGCAGCGCCGTTTCCACAGCCGATGTATCGGCTTGCTCGACGCGCCCGCCCGGCAGGCTGATTTGGCCGCCATGGTCGGTCAAATGCTCACTGCGCTGTGTCAGCAGCAAGGTGAGGCCGGCCTCGCGCACAACGATAGGCAACAGCACCGAGGCCGGCATCGGCGGCGTGCTTCTTGCGCGCAGCAAGTGCTCGTCCGAGCTTTCCGGATTCCAGTCAGGCGGGTTGGCAAAGCGCGCACGTAACCAGTCGACGGTAAGGAATTCGGGTCTGACCGCGGATTCGCCGGCGAGCGACTCGACCGGGATGATTTGAGGATCGAACAGCAGTTTTGTCAAGATGGTTTCCTGAATACGTTTTAAGCCGGCGACCGGTATCCAGAGGCTGGAGGCGCCGCGCGTTGGATATATTGTAGGGCCTATCTCGGGAATGGGGCGTAACCCTGTTACAACGGGATTCCGACATACGATCTTGCATACGATCTTGCATTCGCTGAAGCGAATGCAAGATCGTATGCAAAAGGGGCACCCTTGGGTGCCCCTCGGCTGCAGCGCACGAAATTACACTGCGGCTTTCTTGACGGCGACCCGACGGTTCGGCAATTTCTCTTTGATACGTGCCGATTTTCCCGAGCGCTCGCGCAAGTAGTACAGCTTGGCGCG
>DHXL01000029.1:0-2932 GCA_002415335.1 Oxalobacteraceae bacterium UBA5157 | reverse complement strand
GTACAGCTTGGCGCGACGCACGTCGCCGCGACGCTTGACTTCGATCGACGCAATCAGCGGTGAATACAGCTGAAATGTGCGCTCGACGCCTTCACCGGACGAAATCTTGCGTACGATGAAGTTCGAATTCAGGCCGCGATTGCGACGCGAAATCACGACGCCTTCATACGCCTGGGCGCGCTTGCGTGTACCTTCGACCACATTCACGCTGACGATGACGGTGTCGCCAGGTGCGAACGCGGGGATGTTCTTGCCGAGACGCGTAATCTCTTCTTGCTCAAGTGTTTGGATCAAGTCCATTGTTAACTCCTATTACCATCTTGCTGGCGCCTGAATATCAACGTGGCCCAGTAGAGGATGGGATTAAAACCATGCGGGCGATCATGACAGCTCGCCCGCTCGATACTACCTATTACATCAGTGCAAACCGCTTAAAAATTTTTCATCTGTACGTGTCAGCAGGCCTGCGGCACGCGCCTTCACGATCATGTCCGGGCGCTTCTTCGCGGTGGCTTCGAGCATCTGCTGGCGCCGCCATTTCTCGATCTCCGCGTGATGGCCGCCCATCAAAACCGGTGGCACCATCACACCTTCGTAGACTTCCGGCCGCGTGTAATGCGGACAATCGAGCAAGCCATTGACAAAACTGTCTTCCACCGCCGACGCATCGTCGTTCAATACTTCCGGCAACTGCCGAATCACTGCATCCATCAAGGCCATCGCCGGCAATTCGCCACCCGACAACACGAAATCGCCGAGACTGATTTCCTCATCGACGCAACGATCCAGCAAACGCTGATCAACCGCTTCGTAACGCCCGCACAATAGAACCAGACCCGGTTCAGTTGCCAGTTGCATCACGCGCTGATGGGTCAGGGTGCGGCCCTGTGGCGATAAATACACCACGCGCGGCTCAGCCATCCCTAACTGCGCCTGACGCGCCTTGGCGGCACCGATCGCGGCTTCCAGCGGCTTGGCCAGCATGACCATGCCTGGTCCACCACCGTATGGCCGGTCGTCCACCGTTCGATGATTGTCCGTCGTAAAGTCCCGCGGATTCCACAACGCCAATGCACATTTCCGTTGTTCAAACGCGCGCCGCGTGATTCCGGACTGCGTCAGCGCGGTGAACATCTCCGGGAACAGCGTGACGACATCAAATTGCATCTCGGTGGAATCCTAGAATAGGCTGGGGACAAAAAGGTCGGCCGCGCTACGGCGCCTTATTCGCTCGGTCCCGCAATTCCTAATAATCCAGCTCCCAGTCAACGGTGATCTTCTTCGCCTTCAGATCGACCGTCTTTACGATGTGCTCAACGAACGGGATCAATAATTCCTGCTTGCCTTTTTCAAGGACGGAGGGATCCGCTACCGCCACCCGCAAAATCGGGTGCGCGCCGCTATCCATCATGTCTTTGACGAGGCCGAACTGATCGCCCTGCAGATTCTCGACAGCCAGGCCAATCAAATCGACCCAGTAATATTCATTATCCGCCAGCGCCGGAAAATGTCTGCGCGAGATGTGCACGGTCGCACCCTTGAGGGCCTCAGCCGCGTCTCGCCCCGCGACACCCATCAGGCGTGCGACAACATCGCCACCGTGGCTCTTGGCTTGCAGCATCTCGACGTCGCGCAGTTCCGGTTGCGCTTTCGATTGCGCAAGCCACCAGGTCTTGGCATGCAACAAGGCGTCGGCATCGCTCGAATACGCCTTGATGCGCACCCAACCGTCCAGGCCATAGGCACCGGATACATACCCTACCAACACCAAGTCTCCAGGGATCGAGACCCCTGACGCAGCCTGTTCAGCTTGATTGATCAAACTAAGCTACAAACTCAAGCGGCTTTCTTGCCTGCCTGGTTAACCAGGCGAGCGACGGTCGGCGACAATTGCGCGCCAACGCCTTGCCAGTAGGCCAAGCGGTCTTGCACAATGCGAAAGCCCTCTTCGGCGCCGGCAGCGACTGGGTTGTAAAAACCGATACGCTCAATGAAGCGACCGTCGCGGCGATTGCGCGAATCAGCAGCCACGATATTAAAAAACGGGCGCTTCTTGGCGCCTCCACGAGCTAAACGAATAACGACCATAGTATTTCCAAAAAGTGTTCGAAGACGGAAAAAGCCGCAAATTATAGCGCAGATGACCAACTTGCCGCAACCGGAATCGACGCGCAAGCCTGCGCTTGTCGCGGAAACCGCCAAGAAATCGCGACTTTATCAAATTGCAGGCCATTGCCCTCAAGCCGGTGCTGATGCACACTACGCCCCCACGGCATGAGAGCCCACGCTGCCATCGGCGGCATGACGCGACTGCTGCCGGAAAGAAAACCACTTTGGCCCTGCGAGGCAAGCTTCACCAATCCAATACCCACCGGAATCCACCGTAATATTATGCCAACAACGCACAAGAATAAAACCCTCGCCACGCTGCTCGCCACCTTGCTGGGCGGCTTGGGAATACATCGATTCTATCTGCGCGGGGCGAAAGACCGTTGGGCGTGGGTGCATCTCTCAAGTGTGCCGTTGTCGCTGCTGGCGATGACGATCGGCGCCGGCCGGCCGCAGTTGTTTCTGCTAACGCCATTGATCCTGTCGGCGCTGGCAGGAATCATCGAAGCACTGGTGCTGGGGCTGACGCCGGATGAGCAATGGGATGCAGCGTACAACCCGGGATCGGGCAGTCAATCCAGTTCGAGCTGGCTGCTCGCACTACTCCTGGTCTTCACGCTCGGGATAGGCGCGACGGCCCTCATCGCGGCGATCGCCAGGACCTTCGATTTGTTGTTCACCGGTGGCGCGTACGGTTGACCGACGCCCGGTGAATTATCACCGTATCATGCTAGACGGAAATACTCGTTGTCTCAAGCAATTGGCAGCCATCAATCTTCCAGCTGCCGTCATTTTCGCGCTCCATCTCGTACACGGCGAGCCA
>DHXL01000211.1:26875-27133 GCA_002415335.1 Oxalobacteraceae bacterium UBA5157 | reverse complement strand
AAGTCGAGCGGCAGGCCGGCACCGACCACGACCGCGTCGGCGCCGCTTTCGCACGCTTGGCGGACATACGCTGCATATTCGGCTACCGCGCGCATGATGTTGACTGCGACCATGCCGTTGCCGTCGGCGATGACGTGGGCAGCCCTGACTTCGCGATCGAGCGCGACCAGGTTCGCCGTATCGATCATGGCCTTGTCGCGCGAGCGGCCGGTCTGTGCCATCAAGTCTTTGTGATGGCGCCGCAGATCGACGCTGGAC
>DHXL01000211.1:0-26699 GCA_002415335.1 Oxalobacteraceae bacterium UBA5157 | reverse complement strand
GGCGCCGCAGATCGACGCTGGACACCGTACCGACCGCGCCCAGCTTGGCGACACTGCCTGCCAGGCGATGCGCCGAAACGCCGACTCCCATGCCGCCCTGGACGATAGGCAGCAACGATTTACCCTTGAGCGTCAGGCACTTGAATGCAGTCTGCAACACAGTGTTTTCCTAAATCCGATTTGCAATGAGGAAATGTAGCAAAGGGGACCCGCAATTCATTTGATTTGAATCAAGAAACGCCAGATTGGCGCCTAAGGCGAGGGGCGTCGTTGTCTTTTTATCCAGTATAGCCATCACGCGCATCCGGGGCAGCGCGAGCTCAGGTTGCCGTCACGGCAAGCATTCATCAAATCCTTATTGCGCGTCAAGGAGCTGGTGCTGGTCTCAATGCCAGAATGGATGCCGCCAAGAAAAGGAGAGTTAGCGTGCGACCCATTTTCGCCTACATGGAAACCGATCATAAGCGCTGCAATACACTTTTCGCGCAATTGGTGGCCCGTATCGAAGCGCGAGAATGGGAGCCGGCAGAAGCCACGTTGAAGCGCCTCGGCCAGGCGCTGGCCACGCATCTGGCGCGGGAAGAAGATGTCTTGTTCCCAGCGTTCGAGCTGGCTACCGGCAGCCGCACCGGGCCGACCAAAGTCATGCGCCTCGAACACAAGTATGTGCGCGCCATCGTCAGCCGCCTGAACAATGCGGTCGAACAACACGACGCAAATGATTTTTTCGGCCACGCCGATATCTTGCGTATCATGTTGGAACAGCACCATCTGAAAGAAGAGACCATCCTGTATGTAATGATTGACCGGATTTTATCCGGCCAACAGGGCGAAATCATCGACGCGATGGATGCCGTGGACGCGATAAACGCGCTCAACATAATCAATTCGATCGAGTAAGGACTATGGAACAGGACATCAGTCTGGACGTTTGCGGACTTGAGCCACCGGAGCCGATGGAACACGTGCTGGAAGCACTCTCCCATCTGAAAAAGGATCAACGGCTATGCGTGTTGATCGACCGCGAGCCGCGGCCGCTTTATCGCATTCTCGACAATAACGGCTTCGCGCACACGATTCATATGCGGCCTGATTTTCTCTACGAGGTTGTCATCAGCCACAAAGTGTAATGCAACGCATCTTATCGTTCGACCAGACACCGCCATTCTCGGTGCCGCTTCGATTCTTCCTGACTGCCCCGCTGTTTTCGATGCTGGCGGCAGCTCTCCTGTTCTGGCAAGGACCGGAAGCGTTTACATCGCGCTGGTCGCCTTTCATGCTGGCATTGACCCATCTGATGACACTTGGCTTTCTGGCCAGCGCGATGATCGGCGCACTCATACAGATCCTGCCGGTCGTCGCCGGCATCTCGCTGCCTCGTCCACGGCTGACCGCCGGCGTCGTGCACACCTTTCTGAGCGCGGGAACCGCGCTGCTGGCGGCCGCGTTCTGGCTGTCGCGAGCGGTTCTATTCAGGCTCGCACTGGTGTGCCTGGTTCTGGCGTTCGGCTGGCTGCTCGTGGCCGCGGCGATTGGCCTGCGCCAGGCACCCGCACCGGGTGCGACCGCCACCGTCGCCGCAATTCGACTGGCACTGGCTGCACTGCTGATCACCGTCCTGTTGGGAACGACACTGGGCAGCGCGTTTGCATGGCCGCTGGCCTTGCCGCTGATTCTATTGGCCAATTTGCATGTGGCGTGGGGTCTGCTCGGCTGGTTGGCGCTGCTCGTTATCGGGGTCGCGTTTCAAGTCGTGCCGATGTTTCTTGTGACGCCGCTTTACCCGCGCCACGTGACGCGCTGGCTGGCCGCACTGCTCTTCCTGCTGCTGGTATTGTGGTCATTGACCGAAGTGATACTGCAGGGGCATCCGCGCTGGCCGGCGATGCTGGTGTCGGCATTGATCGTGGCTAGCCTGACGTTATTTGGGGCCACCACATTGTACTTGCTGTGGCGCAGAAAGCGTCCCAAGGCGGACGCCACGACGCTGTTCTGGCGCACTTCGATGGCGAGCCTGCTCGCCTGCGCCGTGCTGTGGACCGTGTCGTCGGCGCTTGTCCCAGCATCGCACTCGCTCACGCTGGGAATCCTGTTGATCGTCGGCTTCGGCTACTCCGCCATCAACGGCATGCTATACAAGATCGTTCCGTTCCTGGCTTGGTATCACGCGCAAAACGAGGTGGCCATCGGTTGCAGGACTGTACCAAGCGTCAAGAAAATTCTGCCCGACAGCGTCGCCGTCAAGCAGTTCTGGTGTCATCTCGCTGCCTTGCTGCTGTTAGTCGCAGCAACACTGTGGCCCGTCATGCTGACGCGCGTCGCCGCATTCGCGCTGTGCGTGTCCTCGGGCTGGCTGGCGTTCAACGTGATCCATGCCGTACGCATTTACTGGCGCATCAGCCGCGATGCGGCACTAGCCGTCGTAGTCCCGTAATTTTTCACTGTCGAGAATCGTGATCTTCCTGCCGCTGACGCCGATTAGGTGCTTGCCGCTCAAATCGTGCAGGATTCGCGAAAAATGTTCCGGTGTCAGATTCAAGCGGGAGGCGATCACGGTTTTGCTGACCGATAACGTGATTTGACCGCCATCCTCGCCGGCTTCCCCTTTCAACAAATAGCCGATCACGCGCTGTGTGCCGGAGCGCAACGAATATCCTTCGACGTCGCAAATCAAGCCGTGCAGGCGACGGCTCAACCCCGCCAGCATCTTGCGCGCAAAATGAGGATCACGTTCAAGTTGGTCGAACACGGTCGCCTTGGAAACATGCAGCAGCAACGTATCGGCCAATGCCTGCGCGGAGACGATATATGGCTTTTCCATGAACATCAGCGCTTCACCAAAACTGTGGCCCGGTCCGATGATTTCCACCACCTTCTCGTCGCCCTGCGAAGAAGTGAACGCGAGCTTGACCTGACCGTAGACGACCGTGTGGAAGCCGACGCAAGGATCGCCACGCTGAAATACAGTTTCGCCTCGCGCGACGTGCAGCTCTGCGGTCCCGCTCGCGAGCTGGTCCAGTTCGGCCGGCGCCAAATCGTTGAAAAGCGCCAGCCGGGAAAGAAAATCCTGCACTTTAATCTTCGCTGTAGCCATGGAACCCTATTCCCCGTTTCTTCAAAATATGACCGGCCGCGGTTGCGGTGCGTCGCTCAGCCGAACGGCCGCACGCCGATCAGCCACCCGTGCAGTACGAATGCGAACAGGAGCCAGCCACCGAGCCCGACGATGACGGCAACGGCATCGCGCACGGGCGTTCCATTGGCATAGCGTGTTCCCGCGGTCCGGTCACGGCGCCGCGACGATACGAAATCCAGCATGGCCCAGACCATAAACGCACCGAACAGCACAACGGCGGTCAAGCTGCCGTTCGCCAGCAAGTGCGCGATGCTCCAGATCAATATGCCTGCCACCATCGGATGCCCGACTGCCGCCTTGATGCGATTGCCCGGCACATACGCCGCCGCGATCAGGATGAAGGCCGCGGCGGTCAGTAGTGCGGCAGCGTCCCGCGTCCACCTCGGCGGTGCCCACAGGAGCTCGGTGTGTACGCGGGCCAGCCCGTAACCCCACACGATCAGCACTAACCCGACCGCCGAAGCCAGCGAGTACAAGGCTTTCCAGCGATGCTGCCCAATGCGCGCAATGAGCGCCGCGCGCCCGGCCCCGGCGACGATGCGGACCGAATGAACGCCCAGAAAGATGATTAGCCCCATTATTAGTATCGTCACGTCGAAACCTCCAAAAAACAGAAATATCCATTGGCACGCAGTATACTTCCTTCTTTTTTGCGGCGATGGCCTTTACCGGCAAGGACAACAACATGAGCACTTTACCAGCATGCCCCCAATGCCATTCCGAATTGACGTACGAGGACGGCAGCCTCTACATTTGCCCCGAGTGCGCGCATGAATGGCCTGTGCACGCCAGCGCCGCGCCAGCCGAAGAGGGCATCAAGGTTTACCGCGACTCAGCCGGCAACGTGTTGCAGGACGGCGATACGGTCAGCGTGATCAAGGACTTGAAACTGAAAGGATCGGCGGGAGTCGTCAAAATGGGTACCAAGGTCAAGAACATTCGGTTGGTCGATGGCGATCACGACATTGACTGCAAGATTGACGGCTTTGGGGCAATGAGTCTGAAATCGGAGTTTGTAAAGAAGGTGTGATCTTGCCGCGGCTATATCCGCCGCCCGCTCAGCGCTATCCTAGTCAGACGATGCGGCCATTGCGCTTGCCAGTGCGGCGGCATCGCCGTTGTCCATTTCGCGCAAGCCTTGCACGACGCCGTCACGATCCGCTTCGCTGCGGTTCTGGCTCAGCTTCCACTTGCCGGTCAGTTTCGTGATCGGAATTTCTATGCCGACGATGGCCGACAGCATTTTTTCGATATAGTCGGCCGGCGCGTCAGCCACCTTCCAAGGCTGCGCCGTGCCCGCTTCGTGGCGTTCGGTCAAACGGTGCACCAAGCCGCGCAGCCACACCGGATCCTCGACCACGCGCATCGGGCCGTACGCATGCACCACGATGTAATTCCAGGTCGGGACCACCTTGCCGTCTTCCCGCTTGCCCGGATACCACGACGGCGATACGTAAGACTGCGCGCCCTGCAGCACCGCTAGTGCGTCGAGCTCCGCGGAGAAGTCACGCCAGACCGGATTGGCACGCGCAACATGGGCGCGCAGGGTGCCGAATGGCCCCGCAGCGGGATCGAGCTCGAACGGAATGTGGTTCGCGTTCAGGCCATCCCGGCCCAGCGTGACTAGCGTGCCGAACGGATGGTCGTGAATCAGTTGATGCAGAACTGGGATCCGGCCTTCTTCGAAATGCGCGGGCAGATACATGGCAATTTCCTCTTGGGTTGACCGGCGAATCGGGTGGCACATCAAGCGCGATCGGCGCTGACGGACGCGATGCCCTATCCGAACAATTTGCCGCCGCCCAGGGTGAAATAACCCAACAGGAAGATCAGGAGCGCAATCGCGAATTGTTTCCAGAATTTCTTGCCGAACATGATGTCTCCCTAGATAATTTTCTCTGCCCGCAGCTGCGCGATATGTGCATCATCATAGCCGAGTGCGCGCAATACTTCATCGTTGTGTTCGCCCAGGGCTGGGCCGAGCCATTTCGTCTCGCCCGGCGTCTCCGACAGCTTCGGCGTGATCGCGGGTAGCTTGATCGGCGTGCCGTCCGCAAATGCGTGCTGTTCGAACATGCCGCGCGCCACGAACTGCGGGTCGTTCATCATGTCGCGCACAGAGTAGATTTTTCCGACCGGAACGTCCGCTTGCTGCAGCGCGGCCAGCGCATCGTCGATCGTTTGCGTGTCGCACCACGCCTGAATCGCACCGTCGATCTCTGCCGTGCGCGGCACGCGTCCGTCGTTGCGCGCGAGTTGAGGATCGTCCGCCATATCGCCGCGTCCGATCGCCTGCATCAGGCGCTTGAAGATCGCGTCGCCATTGCCGGCGATGACGATGTTCTGGCCATCCTGCGTGGTGTATGTGTTGGACGGGACGATGCCCGGCAAGGCGCCGCCGGTACGTTCACGGACCACGCCGGCATGGTCGTATTCGGGCACCAGCGACTCCATCATGTTGAACACCGCTTCGTACAGGGCCACGTCGACCATCTGGCCCTGGCCGGCGCTGCATTGCTCGCCGGTCTTGCCGTTCCAGCGGCCACCGGTGGCATCGCGATGGCGCAGCGCCATCATCGCACCGAGCGCGCCATGCAGGGCGGCGACCGAATCGCCGATCGAAATCCCGATCCGCACCGGGGGCCGGTCCGGATGGCCGGATACATAGCGCATTCCGCCCATCGATTCAGCGATCGCGCCGAAGCCCGGCAAATCCTTCATCGGGCCGGTCTGGCCGTAGCCGGACAGGCGCACCATGATGGTGGCGGGATTTTCCGCTCGCAGGATTTCGTAACCGAGGTTCCATTTTTCCATGACGCCGGGACGATAATTTTCAATGATGATATCGGCGTCCAGCGCAAGCCGCTTCGCGATTTCCTGGCCGCCCGGATCCTTCATGTTGAGTGTGATGCTCTTCTTGTTTCGAGCCTGCACTGACCACCACAGCGAGGTGCCATCTTTCAGTACGCGCCACTGGCGTATCGGATCACCGCCGCCGGGCGATTCGATCTTGATCACGTCGGCGCCGAACTCCGCCAGCATGCGCGAGCAAAACGGGCCGGCGATCAGCGTGCCGAGTTCGAGGACCTTGACGCCCGTCATGGGGCCGGATCTTTTTTTCGTATTCATCTCGCTCAGGATAGAGATCGAAAGGATTCAGTCAGGTGGAACGCCGATCCAGCATCGCCCGCGCGATGGTGCCGGCGTCGACGTATTCCAGCTCGCCGCCAACCGGCACGCCGCGCGCCAGCCGGCTCACTTTCAAGCCGCGCGCTTTCAGCGTCTCACTGATGTAGTGCGCGGTGGCCTCGCCTTCATTCGTGAAATTGGTGGCGAGCACTACTTCGCTCACGACGCCGTCGGTGGCGCGCGCGATCAGTTTCTCAAGATGGATGTCTTTCGGGCCGATCCCGTCGAGCGGCGAGAGGCGGCCCATCAACACGAAGTACAAACCCTTGTAGGTCAGCGTCTGTTCGATCATCAGTTGATCACCGGGCGTTTCGACCACGCATAACAGACTTGGATCGCGTTCGGGATCAAGGCACGTCTCGCACACGTCGTTTTCAGTGAATGTGTTGCACCTGGCGCAGTGATGAATTTGTTCGACTGCCTGCGCCAGTGCGCGCGACAGCACGCCCGCGCCTTCCCGATCGTGCTGCATCAGGTGATAAGCCATGCGCTGCGCCGACTTGGGGCCGACGCCTGGGAGGCGGCGCAGCGCTTCCGTGAGGAAGTCGAGACTGGATGGTGATTTCACTTAGCTAAGCTTGCGACATTGCGATATTGTTTCTTGGTTGCGATAGGTGTGCGAACGCAGGTGCCGACGCGCGTACGAAATCAGAATGGCATTTTGAAACCAGGCGGCAAAGGCATGCCGGCGGTCATGCCAGCCATTTTTTCTTGCGAGGTCGCCTCCGCCTTGCGCACGGCATCGTTGAATGCAGCGGCAACCAGGTCTTCCAGCATATCCTTGTCGTCCGCCAACAGCGACGGGTCGATCGACACGCGCTTGACATCGTTCTTGCATGTCATCACGATCTTGACCAGGCCCGCGCCCGATTGGCCTTCCACCTCGATCGATGCAAGCTGGTCCTGCATTTTCTTCATGTTGTCCTGCATCGCCTGCGCTTGCTTCATCAGCCCCGCCAATTGACCCTTCATCATGGTATTGCTCCTCTAAGTTGTTGTGGAAAGCGTACTGCGGCGGCTGGCTGTGACGTCGCGCCGCAGTGATCGAAAATGACTACACTGGTTTGATCGAGCCCGGCACGATCGTGGCACCGAATTCCCGCATCAGATTCTGTACGAACGGGTCACTGTGCATGGTTTGTTCCGCCTCGCGCTGGCGTGCCGCGCGGTCCGCTTGCGCATGGGCATTCGCGGTTTGCTGCACCGCGCCGATTTCGCTCGTGACGCGCACCGGCTTGCCGAAATGCTCGGTCAGCGCGGCGGCCAGCTTGTCAACGCTACCGGCCGACAACAAGGTCTCGACCGCGACGCGCAAATGGAATTGGATACCGTCGCTACTATCGCACTTGATCAATTCGCTTTGCTGCGCGAGTTGCTGCGCGACGCCGCGCACCGGGAGCGCCGCCGCCAGCACCGGCCAATTGCCGTCCCAGTTGACGATCGGTAGCGGATGCAACATCAGCGGACGCGGCGCCGTCTCGGCCACCGGTTTGGCGCGTGGCGTTGCTGGAGTCGGCGAAGCTAGCGCCGAGGCGTGGTCGGCGCCGTGCTGTTCAGTTTTTTTTTGAGCAGGCGCTCTGGCGGGCTCGAAGGCATCCGCTTCACTCGCCGGCGGAATATCATCCCCCCAGGGCGGAGTCGCAACCGTCGACGGACTCGCCGCACGCACCGGCACGGCTGGTTTCGGCGGCGCCTTGCCGCCGTTGCGTGCGGCTTCCAGCGCCGCGCGCGCCGGGCTCAACGGGGCGCCAGGACGCGCCACCGGCGCGCTGGTCGTCACCGCTTGCGGTGCCGCGCTCAGACGGGCCGCGGCCGGTGCAGGCGCGGCATTGGCAACTCTCGTCGCCGCTGCAGGTTTTGCTTCGCGCGCCGCCGGTCCGGGCCGGAACGCCAGCATGCGCAGCAAGGTCATCGAAAAGCCTGCGTATTCATCGGGGGCCAATCCCAATTCGTTGCGGCCGTGCACCGCGATTTGATAGAACAGTTGCACTTCCTCGGCGCCGAACAAGGCCGCCAGGCGCAGAATATCTTCACGCTCGGGCAAATCTTCCGGCAGCGCCGCCGGGACCGTCTGCGCCAAGGCGATCCGATGCAGCAGCGAGCCGAGGTCTTGCAGCGCGGCGCTATATGACAGGCTGCGCATCGCCATTTCGTCGGCTACCGCCAGCATGCCGGCGCCATCCTCTTGCGCGAGCGCATCGAGCACGCGGATCAGGTACGATTGATCGAGCGCGCCCAGCATGCCCTGCACCGCTTCCAGCGTCACCTTGCCGGCTGCATACGCAATGGCCTGATCGGTCAGCGACAACGCATCGCGCATCGAACCGTGCGCCCCTTGCGCCAGCAAACGCAACGCCGGCGTGTCGAAGGCAATCCCTTCCTGACCCAGGATGCTGTCGAGGTGGCTGACGATATGGCCGGGAGGCATTTGCTTGAGGTTGAATTGCAGGCAGCGCGACAGAACGGTCACCGGGATTTTTTGCGGATCGGTGGTCGCGAGAATGAATTTGACATGCTCGGGCGGCTCTTCCAGCGTCTTCAGCATCGAATTGAATGCGTGATTCGTCAGCATGTGGACTTCGTCGATCATGTAGACCTTGAAGCGCGCGTTGGATGGCGCGTACACCGCCTGCTCCAGCAATTGCGCCATCTCATCGACGCCGCGGTTGGATGCGGCATCCATCTCGATGTAATCGACAAAACGTCCGGCATCGATGGCGGTGCAGGCATCGCACACACCGCACGGCGTTGCGGTTATTCCGGCCTCGCAATTGAACGCTTTCGCCAAGATGCGCGACAGCGTCGTCTTGCCAACCCCGCGCGTACCGGTGAACAGGTAAGCATGATGCAACCGCTTTTGTTCGAGCGCATGCGTCAGGGCGCGCACGACATGCTCTTGCCCGACGAGCGACTCGAAGCTCTTGGGGCGGTATTTGCGGGCCAGGACTTGATAAGACATAGTGGGGATTTATTGACGAGTGCCGAGTTTGGGAGACAAACTGCATTTTACCCGACCTGAGGTAACTTATAGCTACTGCCTGGCGCATAGCAAGTACGTCAGTAGAAACCGAGGATGTCGCGTGAATGAGGGAAGAAGGCGAGCCTTGTCTGCGGCACTTGCGGGAGATGACTGTGGCTGCTTCGTTCCCGACCTGACCAGATTGGCCATGCCACAATGCGCAGGGGCCCGCCAAGGTGAATATTACCAGCAAAATCGGTGCTGCGCTTCCTGAATTTTTTGTTCCCGCACGCAAGCGCTTCGGGATGAAACGCATCCACACTCATATGCTAGTCAAAGGCCCAGCTCTTGCCAGATCCGGTCGACCTTAGCCTTTACCTCGTCGCTCATGGTAATCGTGCGGCCCCATTCTCGGCTGGTTTCGCCCGGCCATTTATTGGTGGCGTCGATGCCCATCTTGCTGCCGAGGCCGCTGACCGGCGAGGCAAAATCCAGATAATCGATTGGCGTGTTATCGACCAGCATCGTGTCGCGCGTCGGATCGACGCGAGTCGTGATGGCCCATATGACTTCTTTCCAGTCGCGGATGTCGACGTCCTCGTCGACCACGACGATGAACTTGGTATACATGAATTGACGCAAAAAGCTCCAGACGCCGAACATCACGCGCTTGGCATGACCGGGGTAAGACTTTTTCATTTGCACGATCGCCATGCGGTAGCTGCAGCCTTCCGGCGGCAAGTAGAAATCCGTAATCTCGGCGAATTGTTTTTGTAGCAACGGGATGAACACTTCGTTGAGCGCCACACCCAGGATCGCCGGCTCGTCCGGCGGCTTGCCGGTATAAGTCGAGTGATAAATCGGGTCGCGCCGCATCGTGATGCGGTCGATCGTAAACACCGGAAATTGGTCCTGCTCATTGTAATAGCCGGTGTGATCGCCGAACGGCCCCTCCAGCGCATGTTCGTAGCCGCTCGGATGCGACTCGTCCGGATAGATATGCCCCTCCAGCACGATTTCGGCCGAGGCCGGCACGCGTAATTCGCTGCCCATCGCCTTGACCAGTTCGGTTCGGCTGCCACGCAGCAAACCGGCAAACTGGTATTCCGACAAACTATCCGGCACCGGTGTCACGGCGCCCAAAATAGTGGCTGGGTCGGCGCCGAGTGCCACCGCAATCGGATACGGCTGGCCGCGCTTGACCGCGCAGTGTTCGCGAAAGTCCAGCGCGCCGCCGCGTTGCGCGAGCCAGCGCATGATGACTTTATTGGGACCGATGACTTGCTGGCGATAGATACCGAGATTCTGGCGCTTCTTGTACGGCCCCTTGGTAATCACCAGCCCCCATGTAATCAGCGGCGCAGCATCGCCGGGCCAGCAATGCTGGATCGGCAGTCTGGCCAGATCGACGTCTTGGCCCTCCCACACGATATCCTGGCATGGCGCCGAGCGCTGCTCCTTCGGCGCCATGTCCCACAGCGCCTTGATCAAACTGCCGAGACCCATGACATCCTTGAAGCCTTTGGGCGGCTCAGGCTCTTTCAGCATCGCCAGCACATGGCCGATCTTGCGCAATTCGCTCACGTCTTCGGCACCCATGCCAAGCGCGACGCGGCGCGGTGTACCGAAAAGATTTCCCAGCACGGGGATCTTATGGCCGACAGGTTGATCGAATAACAATGCCGGTCCGCCGTTGCGGAGCGTGCGATCGCAGATCTCAGTCATCTCAAGATAAGGCGAGACGGGGATGTTTATGTGCTTTAATTCGCCCAATCGTTGCAATTGAGCAATAAAATCGCGCAAATCAGAATATTTCATGTTTTTTTCACAGTTCCTGATCGCGTACTCTGTAAATTAGATTGTCCGGCCAAGTGCCTGATTTTATTGATTTTTGTTGCGACGCAGCGAAAAAAGTAAGATATAGAAGTTATGACATGTTACTTCTATAGTATTGACTCGATATAACTGGCCTCCTACAATTCGCTCAACTTGATGAACAGGCCACTTTCGGAACCCGGAAGCCACGCCAAGGAAGACTCATCAAATTCGACGGAGACACCCGAACGGGTGCAGGGACCGGGGTCCCACATGACATTTTAAGGAGTGTTTTCAAGAGGCGTCAGCCTTCCCCCCGAAAAAAGTTGTTTGCCACTGACAGGCGCCTATAGGCAACACGCGGCAGCGGTCAGCTAAGAGCAAGCAACTCCGACGTCTGTCGTGCGCGCCATGCGACAACAGACGATGTACTGATTCAAAGCAGGTGCAAACATCTACCGCAATTTGCCAGTAGCAGGTGTGTGCGCGTGCCGCGACGATTCAGGAGGCAGCATGTTAAACCGATTTACCAGGGCTACGTTGGACTTTGCCCAGCACAAGGCAAGCCAATCTGCCGCATGGGCATCATTTGCCCGCGATGCCGCAAAGGGTTTTGTCACTACCGCGCACCACACTGTCATGATTCTCGGTGTCAGCGCAATCTGCGCACTGGGCTTGATGTTCGTCAATCCCGATATGGCCGATCGCCTGAAGGCTTTATCGCCGTTTTCAGTCGCCGGCACATCAGAACCGGTTCCTGCGACGACGACTCCTGTGGCGTCGACGGTCCCCCATGACGAACCGGTCGCACAGGCGCCGTCACCCGAAATGAGCAAGGACGCGGGTCAGGAACGTCGCTCGACCGCGAATCTCCGCCAGCAGCAATGGGTGACGTATTGGCTCTCCAAGCGCTATCGCGTGGCTGGCGATGCAACCAATATGTTGGTCTCGGCGGCCTATGTGACAGCCAAGGACATCAAGCTGGACCCGTTACTGATTTTGGCCGTGATGGCGATTGAATCGGGCTTCAACCCGTTTGCCGAGAGCCCGGTCGGCGCGCAGGGACTGATGCAAGTCATGTCCAAGATACACCATGAGAAATTCCAGAAACTGGGCGGCGTCAAGGCCGCGCTCAATCCTGTTGCCAATATCAAGGTCGGCTCGCTGATCCTGAAGGATTATGTGACGCGCGGAGGATCGGTAGAAGCCGGGCTGAAACTCTACGTCGGTGCCGCGGCATTTGAGAGTGACTCCGGCTATGGCGCAAAGGTACTGGCCGAGTACCGCCGGCTAAAGGAAGTCGCCAACGGCAAGCACGTCCCGATATTTACGTCCAATATAAATTCGATCACGCAAAAGCCGGCGCAAATGGATCCCATCGAGCACAAGACCATTGCGCCGATCGAAGCCGAATCAGCGGCAGCTGATCATCAAGAGCTGCCCAACGTCAAGGGTAATCAGGTCGCTGCGTTATAGAGAATCGGGTCATACGGTAGCGCTGAGGGAAAGCAGGCCTGCCCTGCATCCAATGATCACCATCAAAAGGAGCCATGTGCTCCTTTTTTCTTACGCCTTTGGATTTGCTTAGCGGTTAGCCCGGCGCTGGGACTATCGCCCCGCGAAAAAAATGCGTAAACGCTCTACCGCATCATGCAGATTCTCCATCGACGTTGCATACGAAACGCGTATGTATCGGCGCGCGGTATATGGTCCGAAATCGAGTCCCGGGACGAGCACCACGCCAGCTTCGTTCAGCATCGCGAGCGTCAATTGATCGGCATCGTCCGATAACCCGGAACAATCGGCATAGACATAGAATGCGCCGTCCGGTATCACCGGAACCTTAAAGCCCAAGTCGCGCAGTGCCGGGACGATGTAATCGCGGCGCCGTTTGAATTCTGCCTTGCGCACCTCGTAGATCGCAATCGATTCGGGCGTGAAGCACGCAATCCCCGCATGTTGCGCGATGCTGGAGGCACAGATAAATAGATTTTGCGCCAGCTTCTCTATCTGCGGCACCAGCGCTTCGGGCACCACCAGCCAGCCGAGGCGCCACCCGGTCATGTTGAAATATTTCGAAAAGCTGTTGATGACGATCACGTCGTCGCCCAGCGATAAGGCAGAAAACGGCGCACCCTCATAGATCAAGCCCTGATAGATCTCATCGACGATGGTAAACCCGTCCCGTTCGCGCACCGCCGCGACTATTTTGCGCAACTCGTCATGCGCGATCGAGGTGCCGGTCGGGTTCGATGGCGAAGCCAGCAGCACGCCCCGCGTCGCAGGCGTCCAGTGTTCGCGCACCATTTGTTCTGACAATTGGAAACGCTGTTCCGGGCCGCTCGGAATCATCCGGGCTTTACCCTCAAAGGCCGCGACAAAATGGCGATTGCAGGGATAGGACGGGTCCGGCATCAACACTTCCGCATCGCGCTCGACCAGCGCGGCGCAGGCCAGCAATAACGCGGCCGATGCACCCGCGGTCACGATGATGCGCGAAGGTGAGATGTCCAGGCCGTACACTGCCTGGTAATGGGCGGCAATCGCCTCGCGCAATGCGGGAACGCCGGTGGCCGATGTGTATTGCATCTTGCCTGCGGCCATCGCACGGGTAGCCGCTTCCACCACAGGAGCGGCGGCAGTGAAGTCTGGCTCGCCGATGCCCATATGGATAATGTGACGACCTTGCCGTTCCAGCTCGGCCGCCTTTTTCGCCAGTTCCATCACGTGGAAAGGCGCGATATTGTCGAGCCGAGCGGCCAGGTGTGCCAGGTTCATTTGTTCATAAATCCCGATAATCAATTGCCGGACCAAGCCGCATCGGACGCTCGGAGCAGTCAACCGCAAGCGCGTATGCACCCGTCCTCGCCAGCCTGCGCGCTGCAGCGCAAGCGTTGCTACGTTCTTTTGGCCGCGCTGATTTCGGCGTCGCGCGCCTTGGCGGCAAACTTGTCGAGCACGCCGTTGACATATTTGTGACCGTCGATGCCGCCGAACGACTTGGTCAATTCGACCGCCTCGTTGATGACCACCTTGTACGGAATCTCGATGTGATTCTGCAGCTCGAACGCCCCGATCAACAGGGCCGCATGTTCAACCGGCGACAATTGCGCGATCGGGCGATCGATGAGAGGCGCCAGCCCGGCGCGCAATTCAGCGGCATCCTTGATGGCGCCATACAGCAATGCGTTGAAGTGCTCGGCATCGGCCTTGTTGAAACCGTGCGCTTCGCGGATGTTAGCCTGAATGGCCCCTGCGTCTTCATTGTTCAATAACCATTGGTACAGGCCTTGCAACGCGAATTCGCGCGCCCGATGACGCGGTGTGCGGTTCTTGCTGGGATTGGCGTGCAGCGATTTCTGCGTCATGATGTTTATTCCTTACTCTTCTTCTGTCGCTTCTGCCAGCTCTTCAAGCGCGATCGTCAGATTCGCCATTTCGACCGCAACGCGCGCGGCGTCGGCGCCTTTTTCGGCCATGCGCGTTTCAGCTTGCTCGTCGCTGTCGGTAGTCAATACGGCGTTGGCAATCGGGATGCCGAAGTCGAGTCCGACGCGCGTAATGCCGGCGCCAGATTCGTTGGAGACCAGTTCGAAGTGATACGTCTCGCCGCGAATCACGGCACCGATCGCGATCAATGCATCGAATTGAAGGGTTTCCGCCATTTTCTGCAATGCCAGCGGAATTTCCAGCGCGCCTGGAACCGTGACATGCAGCACGTCTTCGTCGTCCACGCCCAAATGCTTCAACTCAGCGAGGCAGGCCGACAACAGGCCGTGGCAGACATCTTCATTAAAGCGCGCCTGGGCGATCCCGATGCGCAGGCCTTGCCCGACCAAATTGGTTTCGTAAATTCCTACAGTCATGGCGGTTCCCTTTTGCGCGCGAAGGCGCTCGATGTTTGCTTGTTTGCCGAGGAGAGCCGACACTGGCCCCACTCGCGGCTGAAATGTTCAATATCCGATCGACTTCGCGATCGGCTGGCACAAAAATATACTCAGATATTCGGCGTCGCCTGATAGCCGACGACTTCGAGGTCGAAGCCGGTCATCGACGGCATCTTTCTCGGGCTCGCGAGCAGTTTCATCTTGCCGACCGCGAGATCCTTCAGAATCTGGGCGCCGATACCATAGGTGCGCAGATCCATGCTTGCGCTACGAGTCGACGGACGTACATCAGGGCTGTTCAACGCATCGAATTGGGCAAACATTTGATCGGCCGATTCTTCACAGTTGAGCAGCACCATGACGCCGCGCTCGGATGCCTTGATAGCGGCCATGGCCGACGCCATATTCCACGAATGCGTGGTGGTCTGACTTTCCAGCAAATCGAGAATCGATACCGGTTGATGCACGCGTACCAGGGTTTCCTGTTGCGGTGTGATCGTACCGTGCACCAATGCCAGATGTGCGCCACCACTCGGCTTGTCACGATAGGCGATGGCCTGGAACGATCCATGTATTGTTTGCATCGTGCGCTCTGCGATGCGTTCGACAATGCTCTCATGCTGGCTGCGATAGTGGATCAAGTCCGCAATGGTGCCAATTTTCAGCCCGTGTTCTTTCGCGAATTCGATCAAGTCCGGCAGGCGCGCCATCGTGCCATCGTCCTTCATGATTTCGCAAATGACGGCCGCCGGAGTCAGCCCCGCCAATTCGGCAAAATCGCAGCCCGCTTCAGTATGGCCGGCGCGCATCAGTACGCCGCCCTTTTGCGCCTTCAATGGGAAGATATGCCCCGGCTGCACGATATCGGATGACTTGGCGTGCTTGGCCACCGCAACCTGGATCGTCTTGGCGCGATCGGCGGCCGAGATCCCGGTCGTCACCCCTTCGGCGGCTTCGATCGACACCGTGAAATTGGTACCGTATGAAGTCCCGTTGCGGGTCGTCATCATCGGCAGGTTAAGCAGATCACAACGTTCTTCGGTCAGCGTCAGACAGACCAGACCTCGCCCGTACTTCGCCATGAAGTTGATCGCATCGGGCGTGACAAATTCAGCCGCGAGCACCAGATCGCCTTCATTTTCGCGATCTTCCTCATCGACCAGCACGACCATGCGTCCGGCGCGCAGTTCGGCGACGATCTCTTGGGTAGTTGAAATTGACATGGCATAAATCCTTAATAGACCGCTATTTTAATGGATTTGGCCGTGTTCCAAGCGTTAGATGGCCGCGAATCCCGTAATAGATGGTTCCGGTGGAACACGCGGCGCTTGGGCAGTGGCGCGCCAAGAATCGCGTTCCATGCGGATTTGCTTACCTATCCGTGGAAATGCTCAACATCCGCTCCACGTAGCGCGCGATCAAGTCGATTTCAAGATTGACCTTCAGACCGGGCTTCAGATGCTTGAGCGTGGTGACTTCGATCGTATGCGGGATCAGGTTGATCGAGAACGCGCACGCGTTCGCGCTATCGGTAACGCGATTGACGGTGAGCGAGACGCCGTTGACGACGATCGACCCTTTATAGGCGAGATACTTGGCCAGTTCCTTGGGCGCATCGATCACCAGCTCGCGGGATTCCCCGATTGGTTCGAACTTGCACACCACGCCCAGGCCATCCACATGGCCGGATACCAGGTGACCCCCGAGGCGCTCGGCCAGCGTTAGCGCCTTCTCCAGGTTCACTTCGCCGATCGCATCGAGACCCGCCGTGCAATTCAGGCTTTCACGCGACACATCGACGGTGAAACCGGTAGCGGTCTTGCTTACCACGGTCATGCAGGCGCCGTTGAGCGCGATCGAGTCACCCATTGCGACATCGGCCAGCGGCAAGCCGCCGGCATCGATGCTCAGCCGTACGCCGGCGTCATGTTGATTGCCGAGCGGAGAAACATTGGTGATTTTGCCGATGGCGGCGATGATTCCAGTGAACATGGTATGTAAGAATTCTGATCAGTTGAGGGACAGAGTACGCAAGCTTAACTCTTTCCCCGCAATTTCTAAAAAAAACGAGCAAGGATACGCAAATCGAGGCCGATTTGCTTGACCTCGTGAAAAGACAGCGCGTACTTGCCGTCCAGCGTGTCGAGCGCCGGCAAGTCGAACAAACCGCGCGCGTCGCCGAGCAGGTTCGGAGCAAGATAGAGCAGCAACTCGTCGACGCATGCTTCGCGTATTAGCGAGCCGTTCAGCTTGAGGCCAGCCTCGACGTGCACTTCATTGATTTGGCGCCGTCCCAGTTCCAGCATCAAGGCCGGCAAATCAACCTTGCCTTGCGCGTTGGGCAGCATGATGATTTCTGCGCCGCGGTCGTGCAACAGCGCCTCCTTTTCCGGATTTTTTTGCGCCGTCACGATCCAGGTGCCGCCACCCTGCAGCACGCGCGCCTCCGGGTCGATGTCGAGACGACTGTCGACCACGATGCGACGCGGCTGCCGCGGCGTGTCAACCGCGCGCACATTCAATTGCGGATCATCCGCCTTGATGGTGCCGATGCCGGTCAGGATGGCGCAGGCGCGCGCGCGCCACCAGTGTCCATCATCGCGCGCCGCCTGGCCGGTAATCCATTGGCTGCGGCCATTGTGCAACGCAGTCTTGCCATCCAGGCTCGCGGCGGCTTTCATCCGCACCCATGGCTTGGCGCGCTGCATGCGCGAAAAAAATCCGATGTTCAGTTCGTGCGCTTCGGCTTCCAGCACACCGCAAGCGGTCTCGATGCCGGCGGTCCGCAGTTTGGCGAGCCCTTGCCCGGCGACCAGCGGATTTGGATCGGCGATCGCCGCCACCACGCGCGCTATGCCGGCACTTATCAGCGCGTCCGCGCACGGCGGTGTGCGCCCGTGATGGCTACAGGGTTCAAGCGTCACATAGGCGGTCGCGCCGCGCACGTCGAAGCCACGCGACCGAGCGTCGTGTAATGCCTGCACTTCGGCGTGTGCCTGCCCGGCCGGCTGCGTGTGGCCTTCTCCGATAATCTTGCAGTCTTTGACGATCACGCACCCGACCCTCGGATTCGGCGTGGTGGTGAACAGCCCCTTTTCGGCCCAATGCAGTGCATGGCGCATGCCTTGCAGATCGTTGCTGATTTCCACGGGATTGCTCGACGCTGTGTAGGGATTTCCGATTTTACTTGGAAAGAGCCGAACGGCCAAAATTCCTGCTGCCGCTTAGCATTTTTGGCTGCCTATGGCAGGGTTGCACACACGTGGACGCCCGGCAAAATTGATCTTGATCCGCCTCACCTGTTTATCCAATGTGAACGACATGGTTCCCAGCTGAGGCGTTTGGCTACTGGTGTTGGTGCGCGAGTGTCCAGTGCCGTTATACGCGAGATATTGCCTGCTCGAATCCGTGAAGGCAAATTGGATGGTCATCCCATCCGGCGCAGCACCATGCTTGAACACTATTTGCTCGCCATCCTGCCACCTTTGATCGCCATTCCCGTCTATAAAAACGACCCAGCCCTTGGTCCAATCGGTACCGTCGCCAGCTGGTACCAGGTCAACTCGTGTTCCTCGCTGTATCGCCTCCGAGCGGGTCAAATTGATCGCCACGAATACTTCATTGACGGTAGTCGTCATTCTCTGACTCTGGATCACGCTGCGAAAGCTCGGCACCGCAAGCGTCAGCAGGATCACTGCGATCGTCAGCGCGACCATCAGCTCGATCATCGAAAATCCGGTAGCGCGCGACTTCATGTCAGCGCCAACAATCGGTAGCGGGTCCCGACATCTTTTTTTCGCCGGTGCTGGCAATCATCAAATTCCCGCAGTCGGGATCCTGGAAATTGCGGTTCACTTTTCCGGTGCCTGGTTTCGCGATCAGCAGTATGCAATTTTGAACGGCATCGTTGTCGCAGGCCTTCGCCGCGATTTCATATGAGCTGACGGCTGCGCTGTCGCCTGAATACCATTTGAACTTCTTCGCTTCCGGATCGGTTGCATCGGAACTGAAGGCAAGATACGTCGTCGCCTGCGAGTAATAACGCTCCTCCTGCTGCATGAGCTGGATCAAGGCTGCACGCCCTTCGGCCCGCCTGGTTTTGCGCACCGCGTGCTGATAAGTCGGATAGGCGATCGCGGCCAGTATGCCGACGATGGTCACTACCACCATGACTTCGATCAGGGTAAAGCCGCGCGCCGGATATTTGCTCACGTTTCGCCTATTCTTTTTTGGCGGCATCGCGCAGCTCCTGCCAGTTGAGGATTTCTCGCCAGCTTATTCGCCCTGCGGGCACACCGATCTCAACGACAGCGCCTTGCCCCTGCCCCTTCGCGCCACCGCTGGCACCCCTAAAATTGAAAACCGTTTGTGTCCGCTTGACCGCCCTCTTGCCGATCGTGTTGCGCTCGCCGACCTGCACCGCGGTAGTCTCGAGTAACAGCGGTGAACCCATCGCGCCGGCGCGCGACAGGAAGCCGGTTGCATTGTCTTCGGAAGGCAATCCGGTCAGCGCATCGAGGCGGTAACTCCGACTGCTTCCGGTGGCGCACGGGTCGGCAGCTGGGATCATGCTATTGAAGAACAACTGTCCATGATCGACCACCGCGTCGCTCACGCTGCGTTCACCGGTCCTGGCGGATTCGACAAAATCGAAATACCATCCCCGCTTACTGCCTTCAGCGGCACCGTAGCCGAAGGCATCCCCGATGATCGTCAGAGCCGCGCCTGGATCGGTCGTATCTGTAGCTGACCTGCGCGGCGCCAGCTGTTGGCGGCCACTTATTTTGTCTGCATCACGCGTGGAATCGTAAATCCCGTAAAACGATTGATCTTTGAAGTCTGCCAATACCGCGTCGGCCGGTTCGATAAATTTTCCGGTGCCGAACAGCACAACATATCCCCCACCCGGGGCGAATACTACCTTGGGCTGCATGGTGATCGGCTGCCGCATTTCGTTGTCGTCCTCGGCGGTAAAGAGAGGCGTGCCCGGCGATCTGCCAAGCGCGGCGCGCCACGGCGCCGAACCAGTGAAATCGAAACACCACAGATTGCCCTGCAGGTCGCCCGCGTACGCATAACGTACCGCACCGTCACCGTCCACGACCAATGCCGGCGCACTCAAGCCGCCTTGCCGGTCCGGTTCACTGATCGGCACCTTGAATTTGTAGTAGTTGACGCCTTGCTTCCATTTGTCGCCGGCCGCTTTGTCGAGCGAGAGGAGAAACAGTGCGCCCGATGCCGAGGCATCGAACCTGCCAGCTCCGTCGTTCCGGTAGTTATTCAGTCCGCCAGGCACCACAATGAAATACTTGTATTCGGCCACGCCGGCCACGGTTCTCGTCTTGAACTTGGCTACCACCGGCGCACTGATCAGATTGCCGATGTCTGCGTCGTCGCGATCGGTGAACTCCAGAACCACGCCCATGCCGCCGCCGAAATCAAGCGGATTGGAAACATCCAGCGCGAATACACCTTGCGCGCCGCCACCCATGCCGGCGGCCAGGATCGTTCTCCATTCGCCGCCCAGGCGCGCTTCGCCGATCCCGATCTCGCCGTCCACATACGGTCGATGCACGTAGCCGGGAGCGGTCAATTGATTCATTCGAGGCATCAGCGGCGCCGCAATATAGGCAAATAGCTCTCGCCCCGACGTGGCGTCGAACCCATGGAGCATGCCGTCATTGGCGCCGACATAGACTGCGGCAATCCGTGCCTTGTGGTCATCGTAAAATTCTTGATAACCGCTGCCTTGCACACCGGCTGACGGAGCGCCCACATATACCGGCTTGCTATTAATGATGTCTCCCAGAACGCGTTCGCGCGGCCGAAAAATCCCACCCGTCCGGCCAAGCTCCAGATTGCGCAGACCACGCAAGTAGTCCAATCGGCGCTCACCGAGCCCATCGCCTCGGCCGTCGGCGGGAGAGGCATTGAACAACGTCTTTTGATCTGCGCTCAACGCGTCCCATTTAAATTCGACCGTGCCGAAGGGCTTGTTGCCGCTGCCATGGGTGCTGGTTATGAAGATATAGCGTGCGCCAGGCATAGGATCGGCGGCCTTGGCGGCGGTACCGGTCAGGACTTCGCCGGCATCCCAATCGGCCTTGGCCGCCAGGCGAAGCGGTCCGCCCTCCGCGTCATGGACGAGCATTATTTTCTTGAGGCTGCCGCTCCATGTCGTCGGATCGAATCCCGATTGATAGACCGAAGTGCCGCCCGCGCTCGATGGCGCCCAGGAGAGATTCGGCAAGGTATTCTGATTCATGTGCGCGCGTCCGCAAAACAGTCTACCGTTTGCGAGGTCCACTTCAGGCGTAGCAGCCGATGCATGGAGCGCTGCGGTCCCGAGCAGAATGACCAAGCAAGCGAGCCGCGCGCGATCCATTCCCGTCTCCATCGATGACATTAGTCTTCCTTGCGGTAAAAGGTTTGCAACACGACCTGCGTGGTATCGCGCGCACCGAATCCGATTGCGGTGATGCGATAGAAATAACTGGGCTTGTCGGCACTTTCACCTTGCCTGTTGTAGACCATCAGTTCGACGATATAGCGCGGCAGTCTGCCAGACAGCGAACCGACTCCGGTCTGCAATGTTTGACCGGTGAACATGCCGTAGGGAACCGAGTGTGCATGAAGTCCGTCCGCCAGAAAATCAACGGTAAGCCATGCCGGTGTGGCACCGTCTCGTGTCCCCTTGCATAAGCCGAGGTGAGCATGGGTTTGACCGCCCAGACATTGCTCGTCCCCTTCGCCGGGAAACCCGCGCGCACTATCCTTCGAAAACAACTGGCTGCGCGATCGCGCCGCGTCCGGGGAGTGTTCGATGTCCACTTCGGCATCCATCAATCCGGCCTCTGCCGCCTGGAACGCCAGCAGCCGATCGCGATCATTGCGCGACGCTTTCTCGCCCAGCAATGCAATTTGTCCGGCCGAAGTCCCTAGCAGCATGATCACGACCAGCATCAGGAGCGACACGATGAGCGCGATTCCGGTCTGCCTGGCCGGGCCCGGAACAACGCAGCGGCGCGCCGCAAGACTCATGCGCCGCTGCCGGCCGCGTGATTACGCAACTGGATGGTGGTCGAAAAAATCTTCCTCAGTCGATTGCGAATGGCCGGCGACATGTCCCGCTCCCTGATTCGCGTCCCTCGGTCCGCCGCTGCATAGGCATCGCCATACTCCTTGCCGAACAAGTCGTATTGCGCGGTGAGCGTATCCACGCGAGCCCGCTCGAAGCCGCGCACCAGCATCGCAATCTTGATGGCCGTCACCTTCTTCCAGTACGTCTTTCTATTTTGGTCCGCAGCTCGCGCGATCGCGTTGGGGCCGATCAGGATCAAGGCTGCATCCAGCGCATCGATCTCGGTCGCGGTCACAAACTGGTTCGGCAAGCCATCGGCATCGGTGTCCAGTCCGTATTGCACTTGAAAAGATTCCACTCCGCGCGCGATCGCCTCTGAGTTCCAGCTAGTTTTGCCAAAGTACTTGCAGCGCAATTCGGGCTCGCCGTCACTTTCGGCGACATAAAAAATGCTCCAGCCGCGACCATCGTTCGGCGCTTTGCCGGGTGCGGCGACACTGAAGCCCGCACAATTCAGAATACTGCCATCGGTCGCGCCAAAAAAACGCAGCGACAACACATCGCTGCCGTTTACTGAGGCCGTCTGCGCCGATTCGATTCCGTATGTATTTTCTTTCAGGCTGCGCGCATCGAGTCCGTCGACATCGGCGCTTAACGCCGTGCCGGCGGTGATCGGCGCTTGCGCTGTATCCCAGTTCTCGTACCCCGTCTGCCGCACGGCGCGCGCGATGCTTTCGAGTGCGTAGCTTCCGGTGTCTCGTATACGCGCCCCATCCTCTTGTGCGGCGTATCCTGATCTGCTGGACACCAGCAGGGCGGTAGCGGCCAGGACGACCAGCAGCCCCAACGTCAGCGAAATCATCAACTCGACGATCGTCAGACCGGCTTGGTGGCGATGATTCAGGAGTCCGAGATAGCTGGAGCGGCGTCGCATCATCTTGTACGGGGCATGACCGTAAGCGCGACAATTGGAGGAAACGACATTCCGCTCGCGGCGGTAAAGCTGCCGTCCGGATTCCTTGCCCGCCAACCGATCTTGATCAGGATATTGCCCGAAGAGGAGTCGCAATCCCAAGTCAAGGACTTGGCATCGCCGTCCCATGGCCTGCCATCGCGGCAAATCTTTGCACGACTGGTCGGCAAGCTGGCCTTGACGCGCTGCTCCCATTCGTTGATATCGAATGCCGCCAGTTCTTCGCCACTGCAGTTGGCCGCGCGGCTATAACAAGTTGCATGCGCGGACGCCGGCGCACCGGATTGCGATTGATAGTCCACGTTCAAGAATGGATTGCTGCCATCGGGCAGCTGCATTTGCTGGTCATTCGCGCGCATCTCGTCTCCCATTTCCGTAGCAAGCTCTACCGCAGTGGTCTGAAACGCAGATTGCTGCGAAGTCCGTATTGCAGTCAGTTGCATGCCGGCGACGCCGATAACGCCGAGTGCGAGGACGAACACCGCAATCAAGACCTCAACCAGTGAAAAGCCGGTTTGTTCGGATTTGCTCATATTAAGGATGTCAATCTTCTCTATGCTTGAATAATCCCGCGGGTGCTTGCCGCGCCGGAAGGATCCGACTTGCTCCTCCCCGCCGCGCCGATGAAAAACCATATCTTGGGTATAAAAATCTGCAGATACCTCAAACAAATTGCAAAATTGATAACATATTGACCAAAAAAAAAGCCCTTCACCGAACTTCAGGGCTGCAACTACGTGATTCCGATTACCTGACGGGCGACTTGCGTTCCTGGCCCACTTCCGCGATCGCATCTTGAAATTCTGCTACATCTTCAAAACTCTTGTAGACGGATGCGAAACGGATATAAGCGATCTTGTCGAGGCGTTTCAGCTCGTGCATCACCAGCTCTCCAATGTGTCCGGACACGACTTCTCGTTCTCCGCTGGAGAGCAGTTTCTCTTCAATGCGATGAATGGCGGCGTCTACGGCCTCGGCCGAAACCGGGCGCTTGCGCAAGGCCAGCTTCAGGCTGGCGCGCAATTTGGAAGCGTCGAACTCTGTTCGACTGCCATTTTTCTTGACAACGACCGGCATCGCCAGCTCGATGCGCTCGTACGTGGTGAAGCGTTTATCGCACTTTGCACAGCGGCGGCGGCGGCGGATAGTGTCCCCTTCCTCCGACACACGGGTGTCAAGGACTTGGGTATCTTCATGCTGGCAAAAAGGACATTTCATCGCGGTGGCTGGTGGTCCAACTGTTTGAATTGCGCTTGAAGCTCAATCGCAATTGTGCCAAGTGATTTGTGAAGCGACAGATTGTGTTATCAAAAAACAACCATAGCAAGCTGTCAATTATTACAGTACTCCCGGCCTTTTCCGGCCTATATGGCCAGACGAGACCGGGTACAGATGACTTTGCATTCACATTCGCCGATAGCAAGTCCACTTACAAACTTGCACTCGCTTCAGTAGATAGCAAGTCCGATTTGCTCGCAGAGCTTCGGACGGCACACGTTTCTCTGTCACCCATAGACGGGATGTGCGTCGGTCAGTTTCTTGACTTCCACTTTCACCCTCTCGATGGTCGCCGCATCATGTGGATTGTCCAGCACATCGGCAATCAAGTTGCCGACTTTGGTCGCGTCCGCCTCCGTGAAGCCGCGGGTCGTCATCGCCGGACTACCCAGGCGAATGCCGGACGTGACAAACGGCTTCTCCGGATCGTTCGGGATCGCGTTCTTGTTGCAGGTCATGTGAGCGCTGCCCAAGATCGCTTCAGCTTCCTTGCCAGTGATTTTCTTGGCGCGCAGATCAACCAGCATGACGTGCGATTCGGTACGACCGGACACGATCCGTAAACCACGTGCGATCAAGGCTTTCGCCAATGCATCGGCGTTCTGCAGCACTTGCTGTTGATAGATTTTGAATTCCGGGGACAGCGCTTCCTTGAACGCGACCGCCTTGCCGGCGATCACGTGCATCAGCGGACCGCCCTGGATGCCGGGGAAAATCGCTGAGTTGATCGCTTTCTCGTGCTCGGCCTTCATCAGGATGATGCCGCCGCGCGGGCCGCGCAGTGATTTGTGCGTGGTCGAGGTGACGAAATCGGCAAACGGCACCGGGTTGGGATAAAGGTTCGCCGCGATCAAGCCGGCATAGTGCGCCATGTCAACCATGAAATAGGCACCGATATCTTTTGCGACCTTGGCAAAGCGTTCGAAGTCGATGCGCAACGCATAGGCGGACGCGCCGGCGATGATGAGTTTCGGTTTCTTCTCGTGCGCCAGGCGCTCCATCGCATCGTAGTCGATTTCCTCCTTTTCGTTCAAGCCATAGGACACGACATTGAACCATTTGCCGGACATATTGAGTGCCATGCCGTGTGTCAGGTGTCCACCCTCTGCCAGCGACATGCCCATGATGGTGTCACCCGGCTTCAGCACTGCAAAAAATACGCCCTGGTTTGCTTGGGAGCCGGAATTCGGCTGGACGTTGGCCGCCTCGGCGCCAAACAATTCCTTGACGCGATTGATCGCCAGCGTCTCGGCCATGTCGACGTATTCGCAACCGCCGTAGTAACGCTTGCCCGGATAGCCTTCGGCGTACTTGTTGGTCAGTTGCGTGCCCTGCGCTTCCATCACGGCCGGCGAAGTGTAGTTTTCCGAGGCGATCAGCTCGATATGTTCCTGCTGACGGGTGTTTTCGAGCTGGATGACGGACCAGAGTTCGGGATCGACTTTGGCGATGGTGTGGTCTCTTGCGAACATGAAATACTCCAATCGATTTTAAATATTGCGGGACAGAGTTACGCGCAGCGTTACTCTGTCCGCGACAAATTAATAAGCAAAATGAATTTGCTCAATCGAATGAGGGCCAGGTACAGGGGATGACGGCAGCCTCAAACGCTCTTACCATCTTGGCTGCCCAGGCGCACGGCTTGATGAAATCTCACGCTTCCCGGTGGATGCCCACCTATGTGCCGATGTTGATTCGGCATTTTTTCGCCAGTCACGTGAGACGAAATGGTTGGAGCATTGTAAGTTAAAGACTTGTTTTCATCAAGGCTACCCGGAATCAGGAGGCAAAGTTCAAGGCACTGGCAAAGAGGGCCGCACTGGCAACGGTTCCAGCGTCACCTCGATTCTTAACTGGCTATTAACTGGCATGTCGCCAAGTCTTCCGGGATCAAATTTAATCTTTGTAAATGCCTCGATTACAAGACGTCGGGCCTGTTCCGAAAGAAAGGACTCTTCGACGATCACCTTGTCAATATCTCCGAGTTCATTAATCAACAGGTGCACAACTACCGGTTGCGGAAAAATATCGGGCAAAACAAGAACCTGATCAGGAGCAATGTCTTGCAAAAGGCGCGGCTTCTCAGTCAACTCGTTGGATCGATAATAATGCGGACCAGGCGACATCAGAACCGGCAGAATGGGCAGAACTTCGTTCGGCTCTTGCGCGACCATCTGAGCTAAATCATTTGAACTACTTGCAGCTCCCGTTCCGGCGTCATGGTCCGGTTTGAGAAAAGTTGGCGGATCAGGTTTCTTCTCAAGCTTAGCCACCTGCGCTCCAAGGGAGTTCGTCACCCCACCGGCCGCCCTTAGATGTACCACAATGGGTTTTTTAGATCTATGTTGAGGCGGCGCGGAATTCCTCCCTGCGCTTGCGCA
>DHXL01000221.1:12730-19653 GCA_002415335.1 Oxalobacteraceae bacterium UBA5157 | reverse complement strand
GCCGCCGACCAGGGCGAACGGCACCGAGAGCATCACGATCAGTGTTTCGGTCAGGCGCCTGAAGTTCAGGTAGAGCAGCAGGAAGATCGTGAACAGCGTCGCCGGGATCACGACCTTCATCTTCTTGGCAGCGCGCTCCATGTACTCGAATTGGCCGCTCCAGGTGGCGTAGTAACCCGGCGGGAACTTGACCTTGTCCCTGACTGCCTTTTGCGCAGCGGCGACATAACCGCCGAGGTCCCGACCATGGATGTCGACGTAGATATAGGCTGACAGCAGTGCGTTCTCGGTACGGATGCCCGGGGTACCTCTGGCCACTTTGACCCGTGCCACTTGCCCGAGTGGGATCATGGCACCGTCCGCCGTCGGCACCAGGACCTCATGGGCGATTTGCTCGGGACTCGCGCGCAATTCGCGCGGATAGCGCACGCTGACCCCGAAGCGCTCGCGTCCCTCGACCGTGGTGGTGACCGTTTCTCCGCCCAGCGCGGTGCCGATTACGTCCTGCAGGTCGCCGACCGCCAATCCGTAGCGAGCCAGTTGCGCGCGATCGGGCTCGATGTTGATGTAGTAGCCGCCGGTAATGCGTTCGGCGAAGGCCGAGGTGGTGCCCGGCACCTGTTTCACCACGGCTTCGATTTCCTTGGCAAGCTTTTCGATTCCGTCGAGATCCTTGCCGAACACCTTGATGCCGATCGGTGTGCGGATACCGGTTGCGAGCATGTCGAGACGCGCCTTGATCGGCATGGTCCAGGCGTTCGAGATGCCGGGAAATTGCAGCGCCTTGTCCAATTCTGCAATCAGCTTGTCGGTCGTCATGCCGGGCGGCCATTCGGATTCCGGCTTCAAATTGATGACGGTCTCGAACATCTCGACCGGCGCCGGATCGGTCGCCGTGTTGGCGCGACCTGCCTTGCCCCAGACCGAGCTCACTTCGGGAAAACTCTTGATGATCTTGTCCTGCGTTTGCAGCACTTCCGCCGCCTTGGTGATCGACATCCCCGGCAGGCTGGCGGGCATGTAGAGCAAGGTGCCTTCATTTAGCGTGGGCATAAATTCGCTACCGAGCCTGGAGGCGGGATACAGCGAGGCAATCATCGCCAGCAGCGCCAGGCCGATCGTCACTTTCTTCCACTTCATCACGCTCTTGATGATCGGCCGATAGATCCAGATCAGGAAGCGGTTCACCGGATTCTTCGCCTCCGGCATGATCTTGCCGCGAATGAACAACATCATCAGCACCGGCACCAGCGTCACCGACAGCAGCGCCGCGCCCGCCATCGAGAAGGTCTTGGTGAAGGCGAGCGGCGAGAACATGCGGCCTTCCTGCGCTTCCAGCGTGAAGACCGGGAGAAAGGAAACCGTGATGATGAGTAGCGAGAAGAAGAGGGCGGGGCCCACCTCCTTGCAGGCCGCGATTATCGCCTCCGTCCGCGACTCTCCCTCCTTCATGCGCTCGATATGCTTGTGGGCGTTCTCGATCATGACGATGGCCGCGTCAACCATGGCGCCGATGGCGATCGCGATGCCCCCCAAGCTCATCAAGTTGGAATTCATTCCAAGCAGGCGCATCGCGATGAAGGCGATCAGCACCCCCACCGGCAGCATCACGATTGCAACCAGTGCGCTGCGCACGTGCAGCAAGAACACAAAGCAGACCAGTGCGACGATGATGCTTTCTTCCAGCAGCGTGCTCTTTAATGCGTCGATGGCGCGGTGGATCAGTTCGGAGCGGTCATACACGGCCTTGATAGTGACGCCGGCTGGCAAGCCGGGGCTGATTTCGGCGATTCTGGTCTTGATGTTCTGGATCACCTCCAGCGCATTTTCGCCGTAGCGCGCCATCGCGATGCCGGACACCACTTCACCTTCGCCATTGAGTTCGGTCAGGCCGCGCCGCTCGTCCGGTCCCAATTCGACCCGGGCAATATCGCGAATCAGAACCGGCGCGCCCTGGCCGCTTTTCACGACCAGGGTTTCGAGATCGCTCTTGCCGCGCAGATAGCCTTTGCCGCGCACCATGTATTCGGTCTCGGCCATTTCGATCACCCTGCCGCCGACGTCGCGGTTGGAGTCGCGGATCACTTGCGTGACCTTGTTCAGCGGGATGCCGTAGGCGCGCAGCTTGACCGGATCGACCGTAACCTGATAGGTCTGGACGAAGCCGCCGATGGAGGCCACTTCGGACACGCCTTGGGCCGCTGTCAATTGATAGCGCAGGTACCAGTCCTGCAGCGTGCGCAGCTCGGCCAGTGATTTGTCCTTGGCCAGCACGACGTATTGGTAGACCCAGCCGACCCCGGTTGCATCCGGCCCGAGCGCCGGCGTAACGCCTTTCGGCATCCGGCTCGATGCGAAATTGAGGTACTCCAGCACCCGCGAGCGCGCCCAGTAGATATCGGTGCCATCCGCGAAAATGACATAGACGAACGACGCGCCGAAGAAGGAGAAGCCGCGCACCACCTTGGATTTCGGCACCGACAGCATGGCGGTGGTGAGCGGATAAGTGACCTGGTCCTCGACCACCTGCGGTGCCTGGCCCGGGTATTCCGTATAGACGATCACCTGCACGTCCGACAGGTCGGGCAATGCATCGACCGGTGTATTCACGACCGCGTAGACGCCTGCGGCGATCGTCACCAGCGCGGCCAGCAGGACCATGAACATGTTCCTGGCCGACCAATCAATAATCTTGTTTAACATGGCGGATTCCTGTCAGTGTCCGGTAGGCGTATCGGCGGCCGGCGCGCCGGCGTTGGCCTTGCTGCCGGTCCGATCCGCTTGGCCAAAGCCGGCGACGACCGCCTTCAGGTTGCTTTCCGCATCGATCAGGAAATTGGCGGCGACCACTACGCGTTCACCATCCGCTATGCCCTGCAGTACCTCAACATCGTCGTCGCTGCGCGCACCCGTCTTGACTTCGCGCGGCTCGAAGCGGCCTTGCCCGGCCTGGACAAGAACGATGTGGCGAGTGCCGCTATCGATGACGGCGGAAACCGGAACGCTGACTACATGATTCCTGCCGGTCACGGCCAGCTCGACCTGCGCAAACATGCCTGGCTTGATCAGCTGTCCGGGATTGGCCAGCTCGATACGGACCTGGACGGTGCGCGTCTCGGCCTTGAGCGTCGGATAAACGTAGGCAATCCGGCCGCCGTACACCTTACCGGGATAGGCGTCGATCGTGACGCTGGCCTTGGCACCCGCCTTCACCAGTCCGATGTCCTGTTCGAAGACATCGGCGAGCACCCAGACCGACGACAGATCGGTGATTTGATACAGTGTCTCGCCCGGCATGAACCGCATGCCCTGCAGCGCTTTCTTTTCGGTCACGATGCCGCTCACCGGGGAGCGAAAGGTCATGGTGCGTTTCGCGTCGCCGCTTCTCGTCAGTGCCTTGATCTGTTCGTCCGAAATGTCCCAGTTCTTCAGGCGCATCAAGCTCGAGTCGGCAAGCTGCTTCATCCCGGCCTGCGCATCGCCACCGGCAGTATCGAGCGCCTGCACGCCCTGCGCCGCGATCGCGTATTCGCGCTGCGCCGAGACCAGTTCCGGACTATAGACTTCGAACAGCGGCTGTCCCTTGGCGACCGACTGGCCGGTCGCGCCGACAAGCAGACGCTCCACGTAGCCTTCGAACTTGGGTGCGATCGCATAGACGCGCCGTTCGTCCGGCTCGATCCGCCCCGCGGCCCGCACCACCTTGTCGATCGCTTTCATACTTGCCGCTTCAGTCTTGACGCCGAGCCGCTGGATCTTCTCGGTGCTGATCCGGATCTGGTTGGCGGAGGCCGGTTCAGGGTCGTCCTCGCCTTCATAGACCGGGATATACGGCATCCCCATCGGATCGGTCTTCGGCACCGTCGACGTGTCGGGCAGCCCCATTGGATTGCGATAGTAGAGCAGCTTGCGTACTTTTTTCGCGTGGTTGGCGGCGGTAGCATTCGCAACCACAGGGACAGAATCGCCATGGCCGGCGGGCGCGCCGCGCCTGCCTATCGAATAGCCGCCAGCGGCCGCCAATGCCGCGATAACGGCCCCTGCAATCGCGATGCGCGCACCTTGTTTCATAGATCTTCTCCCAGGAGTCGTTCGATGTCCGCCAGGCGAACCTGTTCTTCCGCCTGAACCTTGATACGGTTCTGTTTGGCCTGACGGATCTGCCGCTGGGAATCAAGCAGAGTGGCAAAGTCCACCTTGCCGTTTTGATAGCTGGCCAGGGCAGCGTTGAAGGTGATTTCTGCTTGCGGCAAGAGGCTGCCTGCAATCGCCAATTCCGTGCGGCGCGCGGCATCGAGACCGGAAACGTTCTCCGACAGCTCGGACAATACCTGGTTGGTGGTTGCCTCCTTGCGATCACGCGCGGCCGCCAGCATGGCATCCGATTCGCGCTCTTGCGAACGGCGTGACGACTGTTGCAGCGGAATATTGACTTCGACCATCAGCATCCATTCCTTGACCGCGTTGCCGTACTGGGTGGGTGCAACCCCGACCGTGAAATCGGGATAGCGGTTTCTGTACGTCAGCTCGCGCGACTTTTCGGCCGCCTTCAGTCGCGCATCGTCCGTGAACAATTCCGGATTGCGCGCACGTACGCGATCTTCCAGCGCGGCATAGTCGAGCTTGACCGGGGACGGGATGGGACGCAGGCGTTCCGGTTCGGCCAGCGGCGCATTCGGCGGCCGCGCGACCAAAGCATTCAGCCGAGCCTGAGTCTGGCGCCGCTCGTTGTCGAGCGCGATCAGTTCGTTTTCAAGGTCGGTCTGCTCGACCTGCGCGCGAATCACGTCTTGCTGGACCGCGAGGCCGCCGGCATAGCGCACCTGGGCTATTTTTTCCAGTCGCACCATCAGATCCAGGATGCCCTTGGTAAGGCGTTCGCTCTGGCTGAGATAGTAGAACTGGGCATAACCGGACTTGATCCGCGCCGATAGCGCCGACCAGGTGGTCAGCGCGCGCCCCTTGGCGCCTTCGGCTTCCTGCACCGCGATGTCGTGCTTGAGCGCGCGCTTGCCGAACCATGGCAGGTCTTGCATGAAGGTATAGCGCGTACTGCCGACCTCGCTCGGTGATAGCGTGGGGTTTTGCTCGCCCATCCTGGTGAGATCCTGCAGCTCGATACGCAGCTTGGGATCGGGTAGGGCGCCGGCCGGCAGAATCCGCTCGTCCGCTGCGTCGGCTTCGTGACGCATTGCTGCGTACTCCGGATTGATCCGCCTGGCCAGGTCCAGAAGGCTTTCGACGCTGGCGCCAGGCAGCGGTTCGCTCGCCAGCGCAGTGAGCGGCGCGCACATGGCCACGAGCCCCGCGACCACGCCGGCACCTAATACGTATTGCGTGCTCGCAATACGTTCGCGCATGAACGCGGAAAAATGCAATGACATACCAACCTCCAGACGGCTTTGGACGAGTACCGTTCCTGCATTACGCAGGGACGATGACGTGACAAGGTGTCTGGAAAGTCAGATTCGGAAGCAGCAATGCTGGATAGAGAGCGGCGGCGCCGTGGTCCGCGTCAGGGACAGACCTGCGGCGCTGGGGATGGCCGAGGGAAGCGCGCGCTCATCATGATGCACGGCCTGCATCAGTGTCGCAGTCATGAACGGTGAAACATGCGGCAATTCGGGCTTGTCCAGGGACTGATTGCCACCCTGGCCGTGATCCTGGCACAGTGTAGGTTTCTCGACAGCCATCCCGCCGCATCCTGGCATGTCGTGATGGTTGGCCGCCGCAACCGGTGCTGCAATCGACGCCATCGCCTGTGCAATCTGCATCCTGGGGCAGGCATAGGCGGCCACCGCAAGCTGCGTGAACAGCACGCCCAGCAGCGCGATCACTGCTGCAGCGAAGCGGGAGCGGCGGGAGAGTCTCATCGACTTATTCTGTTATTTTGCTGGCCGGGCAGGCACGTGTTGCGGGAATTCAACATGATGCGTCGATTGTACCGGATCGAACACGGAATGCGACTTGATTCAGGTCAAATTCAGGTGAATAGAGATTCGGTGGCCCGCATGAGCGCGTTGCTTGTGCAATCCGACCGGGAGCCGCAAGCGATCGCATCGTGACAAACGCCGCTTCCGACCATAAGATACCGGCTGATGCCGGATCACCACTCGAATTCATCCATGAGAAAACTACTGGCCATCGACGGCCTCAATATTGTACGGCGCGTGTATGAAGCCAATCCCGAACCCGATACGCCGGACAAGGCGGATGCCGCGTTACGTCACGCGCTGTCATCGTTCAAGAAACTGCTTGCCACGCATCAGCCGACGCATGTCCTGCCTGCATTCGATTTCGGCGGCCACACCTGGCGTCACGATTTGTATGCAAGGTATCGCGAGAACAGGGCGCCGATGCCGGCGGTGCTGCGCGAGCGCCTGCCCGATTTTTATGCGCAGCTGACGCGGATCGGCTTGACGGTGGTGTCGATTCCGGAGGTGGAAGCGGACGATGTGATCGGCACCGCGGTGTTCCGATGGCTCGGTGAGGACCGCGGTGACGTGCTGGTTGCGTCGACCGACAAGGACTTGCATATGCTGATCGGACAAGGTGCGTTGATCTGGGATCACTTCAAGGGCGAAAGCCACGATCGCGCCTGGGTCGAAGAAAAATTCGGCGTGCCGCCCGAGCTGCTGACCGACCTGCTGGCGCTGATGGGTGACGCGTCGGACGGCATTCCCGGCGTAGCGAAAGTCGGCGTCAAGACCGCCGCCAAGCTGCTGCGCGCGTACGGCAGCCTGGAAGGCGTGATGGCGGGGGCCGGTATCCTGAAAACGACGCTGGGCGAGAAACTGCGCAAGGACCGCGAAGCGGCCTTCCTTTCACGGCGGCTGGTCCAGCTCAAGACCGACGTTCAGCTCGGCGTCACCTGGAACACGCTGGCGTTCGACGCGCAAGCGTTCAACTGAGCCCATCGGCTG
>DHXL01000221.1:0-12499 GCA_002415335.1 Oxalobacteraceae bacterium UBA5157 | reverse complement strand
GCACGGCGCAATCTCGCTCGCCTGACCAGGCCGTCCCATCGGACTGTCGGCGCCGAACTTACTGACCGATTCCGCGTCAAAACTCGCAGGAATCAGCGGCGTCCACACCGGCCCCGGCGCGACCGCGTTCACCAGGATCCGGCGGTCCATTAATTGCTGCGATAACGAGCGCGTAAAGGCGACGATCGCGCCTTTGGTTGCGGAATAATCGAGTAGCCGGGGCTGCCGCGGTAGGCAGTAATGGAGCTCGTATTGATGATGCGCGCGTCCGGGTGCAGATGCGGCAGCGCCGCCTTGACCAGATAGAACATCGAAAAGATATTCGTGCGGAAAGTGCGTTCGAGTTGCTTCTCGTCCAGGTGTTCGAGATCGGTGGTGACGTGTTGTTCGTGACCAACGCACTTAGGCCCCTGGGAATTTATTGGCCGACGTAGGACGTTTCCGACAACGACTAGGCGCCGCGTCCGATGGCTATCAGCGCGGAGAGCTCCTAGTCTGGTACACACATGCGGAGCAAACTCTGCTTCGTGTGGTGGACTTTTGTTTCTTACGCAGGAGATTGATCTGTGACACCGCTTTCGATGCGTCTGCCGATCAACATGCTGGCGCAACCGGATGAAATCACCTGTGGACCGACCTGTCTGCATTCGATGTATAGATATTGGGGAGACGATCAGACTTTGGCGGCCGTGATCGACCGCACGGGCCGTCTGGAGCATGGCGGGACATTGGCCGTTTTTCTGGCCTGCGATGCTTTGCGGCGCGGTTATCGCGCCACGATCTATACTTATAATTTAATGGTGTTCGACCCAACCTGGTTTGTCAAACCGGGCGTCGATATTGCCGAACGCTTGCGGGCGCAACAAGCGATCAAGATGGATTATCGTCTGCAGCACGCGACGACCGGCTACCTGGAGTTCCTGGAGCGTGGAGGCCGCTTGCGGCTGTTCGATCTGACGCCCAGCCTGATCCAAAGCATCCTGCGGCGCAAGACACCGATCATCACCGGTGTCAGTTCCACTTACCTATACCGAATTGCACGCGAGTACGGCCCGGATGACGTGCCGGACGATATACGCGGGAATCCGTCGGGCCATTTTGTCGTGATAGCCGGTTATGACCGCAGCAAGCATGAAGCCTTGGTGATGGATCCCTATGGCGCAAATCCATACGGAAGCGCGGAGGAACACTCCACGCATGAATACTCGATCGGCTTCGATCGGCTGATTGGCGCAATATTGCTTGGCATCGTGACCCATGACGCCAATCTTCTGGTGATTCGGCCGGAGCCGCTGCAGCGAGGTGATGGTGATGAGTAATTTGTTCGTCGTCAGCGACCTCTGCGACCGGCCTTTCGAAATCACCGGCGGGCTGGTGGTATCCGAGGATGCTTACCTCAGCGATCCGGAGTATCGACGATGTCGGGGCTTCAAGGTATTCAATCTGTCCAGTTCATACGCCTACCAAAGCCGCGGCTACTATGTTTCATTGCTGGCAGAAGCGCGCGGGCATAGTCCGGTGCCGGATATCAATGCGATCGAAAACATGCGGCCTCCGGCGGTCCAAAGCATTCTGCTCGACAGATCCGCCGGTGCTGGACACGGGCATCGAAACCACGCCTGCGAATCGCCCGGGAAACGACCTCGGCTGGCGATTCTGATCACACCGGATCAGGCTCCATACCCCTCGAGCAATACCGCGATTCGGAAGTTCATCGACGCGGCTGATGCAATCGATATGGATGCGGAAATCATTACCCAGGCAGACGTGCATCGGCTGCACCACTATGACGGACTTTTCATACGCGATACGACGCATATTCACCATTACACGTACGACATGGCGCGCCAGGCGGTGCTGGCGGGCATGGTGGTGATCGACGATCCAGACTCGATACTGCGCTGCACGAACAAGGTCTATTTGGCCGAAATATTTTCGCGGCACGGGATTCCGGCGCCGCGCACGATGCTGGTTCATCCCGGCAATCTTGCCGACATCGTCCCCGCGCTCGGACTTCCGTGCGTGCTCAAGCGCCCCGATGGCGCGTTCTCAGTCGGCGTCATCAAAGTGCGTACCGAGGAAGAGCTGTATGCGAAGGCACCGGCCCTGCTGGATCACTCGGCGCTTGTTATCGCGCAAGAGTACCTGCCGACCGAATTCGACTGGCGGGTCGGCGTGCTTGAGCGGCGCGCCATTTTTGCCTGCAAATACCACATGGCGGCGGGACACTGGCAAATCATCAAGTACCGCAAGGATGTCGTGACGTGCGAGGGAGCGGCTGAGGCGTGCTCCATTGGCGAAGTCCCGGACATGGTCATCAGCAGCGCATTGCAGGCGGCGAATCTGATCGGTGATGGCTTGTACGGGGTCGACCTGAAACAGATCGGCAATCGGGTCTATGTGATCGAAATCAATGACAATCCGAACATCGACGCCGGCAGTGAAGACGGGATATTGAAGGACGCGCTGTATCGTGACGTGATGGGGGTGTTTCGAAAGCGCATTGAGGCCGGCAAGGTGGCCATGCATGAACGCGCCTGAGCGCTATCCGGCCTTCTCTGCGGTGGGCATCGAGCTTGAGTATGTGCTGGCCGATGCGCTGACGCTTGATTGCGTACCGATCGCGGATCAGCTGCTCAAGTCGGATGACGGCCAATTTGCGACCGAGCGTCAGTACCGCGACCTGGCTTGGTCCAACGAATTCTTCATGCATGTCATTGAACTCAAAAATCCCCGCCCCAGCGCGGATCTGGACGCTTTGCAGCACTCGTGTCAGTCCGCGGTAAACGCGCTGAACGAGAGCTTGGGTGCGCATCGCGCGTGTCTGATGCCGACTGCCATGCATCCTTGGATGGATCCGCGCACCGATGCGCGCCGCTGGCCGCATGGCAATACCGACGTCTACGATACCTATGCGCGCATTTTCGACTGCGGCACGCATGGCTGGGCCAATTTGCAGAGCATGCATATCAATTTGCCGTTCGCCGACGAGGACCAGTTTGTGCGCCTGCATGCCGCGATCCGACTGATTCTCCCAATCATTCCGGCATTGGCAGCCAGCTCGCCGATCGCCGACGGGCGATTTACCGGGTTCGCCGATGCTCGACTGGAGGCGTACCGCAGCAATGCCGACCGGTTTCCATCCATCGTTGGCCACCTGATACCCGATCCTGTTGCCGGCGAATCCGCCTATCGGGACCGCGTGTTGGCACCGATGTACCGTGAGATTGCCGAGGCCGATCCAGGCCATGTATTGCAGCACGAATGGCTCAACTCGCGCGGCGCGATCGCGCGCTTCGAGCGCAGTGCCATCGAGATCCGCATCACCGACACGCAAGAATGTGTTCCGGCCGACCTGGCGCTCGCGACCGCCATCGTGCAGGCGGTCAAGTGCTGTTACGCCGACGCGCATGCGCCGGGCCCAGCGGCCGCGCCGGTTGCGACCGCGCAGCTGGAAGCCATTTTTCTCCGGTGTGTCGAGGAAGGCGAACATGCGATCGTCGCCGATGCCGATTATCTGCAGGCGCTCGGCCTTTCGACTAGTCCGTGCAGAGCCGGGGACCTGTGGCGACGGTTGCTGGAACAAGCGGGTGAATGTCCGGTGCGGGCGCCACGCGGATGGAAGCACGTCATTCAGGTGATTCTTGAGCACGGCACGCTATCGCGCCGTATCGTGCGTGCACTCGGGAAAGACTTTTCGCGAAATGACTTGCGCGATGTCTATCGACACTTATGTGCGTGCCTGAACGATGGGCGATTATTCATCGACGACACGAGATCGCGCCGACACGGTGCGTCGCGCGGGACGCATTGATTTCTACAGTAAGTCAGGTGGTTCTCCTACAGGCCGCGGGCGGGAACGCGCCTATCCTGATCAAGGAGACAGGTCGATCAAATCCATGCAAAAAATTCTCTGGAAAGGCGCGATCAGCTTCGGTCTGGTACACATACCGGTGCGCCTGTATGCCGCCGAAACGAGCCACGGTCTCGATTTGACCATGCTTGACCGGCGTGACTTTTGGCCGATCGGATACACGCGCGTCAACAAAAGGACCGGAAAGGAAGTCGACTGGGAAAACATCGCCAAGGCCTACGAATACGAATCCGAGCAATTTGTTGTACTCACGGACGAAGACATCAAGCGCGCCAACGTGAAGGCGACGCAAACCATCGATATCCAGGCATTCGTCGATGCGCGCGAGATGCCGATTACCTACTATGCCCGCCCGTATTACGTGACGCCGGACCGCGGCGGCGACAAGGTCTACGGGTTGCTGCGCGAAACGTTACGTCGGTCCGGGCGCATTGCGATTGCACAATTCGTCTTGCGCACCAAGCAGTATCTGGCCGCTTTGCTGCCGCAGTACGATGTCATCGTACTGGACACCTTGCGCTACGCGGATCAGATTCGACCGGCCGAATTCGAATTGCCAAAATCGGATCTCAAGCATGCCGGTGTGACTGCCAAGGAAGTCGAGATGGCAATGGTCTTGGTAGACGGCATGACCGAAAAGTGGAATCCGGGGCAGTTTCACAACACGTTCAAAGAGGATGTGCTGACGCTCGTGCAGAAGAAGGTCAAGGCGAATCAGAGCAAGACGATCACCGAGCCGGACACGGCCACTGCGCCCGCGCGACGCGACAATGTGGTCGACTTGATGGCCTTGCTAAGACAAAGCATCCATGCCAAGACGGGGAAACTGGCCGCGGAAACAGCGCGCGAACCGGCGACGCCTGTCCGCAGCAGAACGCAGGGTGGAAAAGCGCCGCGGCGATCGGCCGCCTCGTCGTCGTCCAAAACCACAAGCGCGAAATCAGGCGCATCCTTGACCCGGACCACGGGGTCGCGCGAAAGAAGAGCCTCCAAATGATCGAGTGCGGCCGCGAAGCGACGATGGGTGCCATACGGTTGCACTGAGGCGGTGATGCGCCGGCGGACGCTGCTGGCGCGGCTTCCGACCGCGCCGCGCGAGGCCCGATACGAATCCGGCAACGGGCCGTGGCTACTCGCGCTTCATCAAATCCTACAGGGGTTTCGGATGCGTCTTATGGAAGTGGTCGTCGCGATACCCTATGCTGAGCACAGCCGTGGAGCTTGGTCCGCGCCGTTTCCTGTTTCAGATTCAATTGTTCAACGACAATTACCGAGGCTCATTATGATAAAAACCCTGTTACTCATTCCGGCGCTAGCGGCGTGCGTGTTGCTAACGAGCTGCGAGCGCAAGGCACCATCGGACACGACCACGCCGCCACCGGAAACGACGACGCCCCCGGCAACCGCGCCGGCAACACCGACACCGACCCCGCCAGCTTCTCCAGCACCTGCTTCGCCGTCAGGATCCGGCACGAGCGGCGACACGACAACGCCACCGGGCGCCTCGGAACCGCCATCGCCGGCGAATCCGGCCGACCAGCCGAAGTAGGCGACGGCACGTTCCGGCGTTCTGAAAGCGGTCACTGTGGTGGGCGCCGGTATTTTGCCGGCGCCAGACCCGCATGCTAATGAAGGGTCGAACCGTAATAACTGTTGATCTCGTTTATCCACGTTTGATCGGCCATGTCGGGCCAGTCGTCCTTGTCGAAACCCGGTGCATTTTTCAGGTTGTCCTTGTCGACATCCAATAGGAACCGCTTGTTCACCGTATCGAGCTTCAGTGCGTCCCACGGAACGGCAAACAGCTTCTCACCGACCGTGAGTAAACCGCCAAAAGACAGCACCGCGTAGGCAACTGTTCCGCTGCTCATGTCCAGCATGATTTCCTTGATATCTCCCAGCTTTTCGTCCTGCAAATTGTAGACGTCGTCGCCAATGAGCGTGTCCGCCCCCATCAGTGCTGGCCCGGGGCCGCCACTCTTTTCCTTGCGGTAAATGCCTAAGGTATCGCGTTCCAAATAATTCATGATGTTCCTCCTTTCAAGAAGAGGAAAAGAGATTATCAAGAAATGCATGCCAAGTCGGTGCGCCACTTCACTTTGCAGCTCGGCGCGGATTACGGCGCAAGTCGCGAATGCAGTTCCTGCTTTCCTACAGGACGAGCGCCGTGCGTCCTATGTTCTTCGGCGTGCGCCAGGGGTAAACTTTTCTCTGTGTTGCAATGTGGACGCGATCATCATGAAGATTTCTCGCAAGGGGCCACGTCGTTACAAGCACAAATCACCGCTGCCGGCAACGGAGCCGCTGGCGCTGCCGAACGAACGCGACGAGTCGGTGGACCAGGTTTCGACGATTCCGCGCAAGATCATGCGTCAAGCGTATCAAGACTTGCGGCGCGGCTTGGTGGATACCGACTTGCATGGGGAGCGTGGCGTGGAAGCCGTGGTGCATCCTCAGGATCCGAAGAAGGACGGTGGCACCGGTTAGCGTGGATATCTTGTGAGCGTTTTTTTGACGAGGAGAATGGCGATGCCAACCTCAAAAGCAAACGAAAAAGTCGGTCGGAACATCAAGAAGATTGTTCATAACTGGGAGCAGGACGGCGCAATCGGAAATAGTCATCCGAAGAGCAAGAAAAAGGCAATCAAACAGGCCGTGGCGATTTCTTTCAAGAAAGCAGGCAAGAGCAAGTATCAAAAAAAGGGCGCCAAGCATTGACGCATTGACACAGGGGCAGGAGCCTGCATGAGTCTGGAGCGATACTGGGAGAAGCGCGATTTCAGGAAGACGCCCGAGCCGCGCGGCAAGATGGCGAAGCCGGGTGAGCGGCTCTCCTATTTTGTGCAACGGCACGACGCCAGACGCTTGCATTATGATTTTCGGCTGGAGCTGGATGGGACGCTCAAGAGCTGGGTGATTCCCAAAGGGCCTAGCCTCGACCCGAAGGACAAGCGGCTCGCGGTCCATGTCGAAGACCATCCGCTGTCGTACGGTCCGTTCGAGGGCGAGATTCCGGAAGGCGAGTACGGCGCCGGATCGGTTTTGCTGTGGGACCGGGGCTACTGGACTTGCGAGGGAGACCCCGCCGCAGGCTATCGGAAAGGCCATTTGAAATTTCGATTGGATGGAGAGAAATTATCGGGCGGCTGGGCACTGGTTCGCATGGGCAAGGCCGCGGACCATAATGAGAACTGGCTGATGATCAAGGAGAATGACGCGTACAGCACCAGCGGGCCGCAAGCGAACATCACCGAGTTGAGGCCTGAAAGCGTGGCGGACCATGCCGGCGACACGCCGCGATCCAAGTCCGGCGCGAAGGCCGCCAAGCGTCCACAGTCGGTGAAGCGCTCGCCGAAATGAGTCGTCGGCCAGCATGCCGCGGGACTGGACCGAATCGAACATGCCGAGAAGGCCCGGATGCCGGCGATGCTCAAGCCGCAGCTCGCGACGCTGGTCGAGCGCGCACCGAGCGGCGAGGACTGGCTATCCGAAGTCAAGTTCGACGGCTATCGCGCACTGTGCCGCGTCGAGAAATCTTCGGCCGGACTATTTACGCGTGCAGGGAATGACTGGACCAGGAGATGGAACGCGATTGCCGATGCGGCGGTGCGTCTTCCGCTCGAGCAGGCCTGGCTCGACGGCGAAGTGGTCGCGCTGACGGATGCGGGCACGATCAGTTTCCAGTTGCTGCAAAACGCAGCGCGCCGCGGCGATTCCGCGCGCCTCGCCTATTATGTGTTCGACCTGCTCTATTTGGACGGCTACGATTTGCGCACGGTGGCGCTGCATGAGCGCAAGCGGCTGCTGAAGACTCTATTGGAACATGGCGAGCCGTCCGGCCCGCTCAAGTACAGCGATCACATACAGGGCAACGCGCCGGAAGTATTTGCCCACGTGCTGGAACGGCACACCTGGGGCGCCAGTCGTCCGTATCTTGATCTGCCCGATCGCATGATATTTGATCTCGATCCGGCGCCGGACGTTGCATGGCCGCAAGTCGTTCAGGGTGCGCAACTCGTGAAAGTCTTGCTCGACGAGATCGGCTTGGCGAGTTTCGTCAAAACGACCGGGGGCAAAGGCGTGCATATCGTCGTACCCCTGAAGCCAGAGAAACCATGGGATCAAGTCAAGTCCTTCTCACGCGCAATCGCGGAACATATGTCGCGCACGCTGCCGGCACTCTTCACCGCCAACCTCTCGAAGAAAAAACGTACCGGAAAAATATTCATCGATTATTTGCGCAACGACCTGGAAGCCACCGCAGTTGCCGCATACTCCACGCGCGCGCGGCTGAACGCATCGGTAGCGACGCCGATTGGATGGGATGAATTGAGCGCCGAATTGCAGCCGGATTCGTTCACGATCGCGAATATCGGCGCGTGCCTTGATCGACTGAAGAACGACCCTTGGCAGGACTTCTTCACTGTCAGGCAGCGATTGACGAAAAAAATGATGGGTGCTCTTCAGCAGCCGTAAGTTTGCCATGACGCCGAACCTCTGGCCCAAGTCAAAGTCTGACAGGTAGGCCGCTTGTGATCGTGTGCACAGGCGCATCTGCACGGGCGGCGCATATTGCGAACACACCTATTGACGGGAGACTTTGCCATGAATCAGTCCTTCTCAGGCCTTTGGCCGACGCTCGCATTGCGCGGCGGTATCGCCATCGTGTTCGGCGTGCTCGCGCTGCTGTGGCCGGGCTTGACGCTGCTGACGCTGGTCGCATTGTTCGCTGTCTACGCGCTATTGGGCGGGGCGGCGGCGTTGGCCGGTGCCATAAAAAGCCGCCGCTACGATGCCGAATGGTGGCTCCTTTTCATCCTTGGCCTGGTGAGCATCGGCGCCGCGGTGGTCAGTGTTGTGCGGCCGGGCCTTACTGCGCTGGTACTGGTGCTGTTAATGGGCGCCAACGCCTTGCTGATCGGTGTATTGGATATCATCTTTGCCATCCGGTTGCGCAAGATCTTGCGCGGCGAATGGCTGCTTGGCCTGAGCGGTGCGGTGTCTGTCGTATTCGGCATTCTGGTCTTCTTGTACCCGGATGCCGGTGCATTGGCCATGGTATGGATAATCAGCTTCTATGCACTCGTTACGGGTGCCTTGCTGCTCGCGTTGGCGTTTCGCTTGCGAAAAAGAGTGCGAGACAGGCAGGCAGACAGGCGGTCTTCGCCGGATCGGCGGGTTGCCGGCCACCATCCATGATCGGCAGCCCGCAGAGAGACTGACCGGAAGTTGAGATCATGTCAGGCGCGGGCGCATGCATGCCTCGTCCGTGGCTGGCAATCGGGCGCTGGTCAAGCGGTCCGGACCCGACGACGATCAGATTCCGGCATACCATTCATACCCTTGGTCTTCCCAGTAACCGCCTTTGCCGCCGCGTAGCGTGCCGAAGTCCTTCACCAATTCAATTTTCATTAAATACTTTGCGTGTTTGTAACCGAGTTGACGCTCGACCCGCAGGCGCAGCGGTGCGCCGTTCATGATCGGCAGCGGTGCCCCATTCAGCTCGTAGGCGAGAATCGTTTGCGCGTGATAGGCGTCGTCCATATCGACGCTTTCATAGTAAGTCGAGTCGACCGCAGGCTGCATGTCGCCGGCGTCCTGTTCTTCCGCGTCCTCCATCGGATCGGCACAACGAAACACGACGTAGCGGGCCTCCGGCAGCGGATTGACCAAGGCCAGCAGCTGGTGCAACGGCACGCCTTTCCATTTGCCGATGGCGCTCCAGCCCTCGACGCAATCATGGCGGGTGATTTGCGTGCGCGAGGGCATGGCTTTCAAGTCCGCCAGGCTGAGCCTGATCGGTTTTTCAACCAAGCCTCCGACTTCCAGTGCCCAGCTGCTGAAATTATCTTTGGCCAGGTCACGGTACTGCTGGCTATTCGGGAGTTCGGTGCCGTTACTGCGAAAGCTGGGCGCAATGTCCGCCTCGCTGAATTCCTGCGCCAGGGCCTTACGCCCAACCACCAGCTTTTGCATCCGGTAGCTCAGGTTTTGCGCACTCTGCAGGATGTCGACGAAGCGGTCGTTATGCGACAGGCGATCGCACGCGCTCAGCACCGCAGCGCCGACGGACGCGATACCGAGACGCAAGAACAGTCGGCGCGACCGCGGCTGCCCTCGATCGATTCGTTTCATGGTGCCTCCTCCTCGACATGCGTGGCCGGGTCCGGCGGCACGCGATAGTTGCCCGTGATCATGGACCGGAGGTTATTCCACAGTCCGGTAACGATGACTTCGAAGACATGCACCACGACGAAGCCGAGCAGGGTGAATGCAGCCAGAAAGTGCAGCGTGCGGGCCGATTGCCGGCCCCCAAACACGTCGACCCAGCCGCCGTTGAACATCGCATCGAGACGGGGTGACATGCCGAGCCCGGCGACCACCACCAGCGGCAGCAAGCCGAAAATCACGATCAGATAGGTGAGATTCTGCAGCACGTTGTAGCGCTTGGCGGCTGCGCCGGTCGGATGGCGGAATAGCAGGTGGTCCTTGATGGAGGTCGCGATCGTGCGCCACTCTGCAGCCGTCGGCACAAGGTCGCGCCGCAGGTGATCGCTGAAAATCGAAAATGCGATATAAGCGATGCCGTTGAGCACGAATATCCAGGCAAAGAACAAGTGCCAATTGCGTGCCATCGCCAGCCATTGACGGTCGGGAATCGTGGCCCACGAAGGAAACGCCCTTGCGCTCTGCCGCGCATCGTCTCGCACCCGCGATGCGCCGAGCAGGCCGTCGGTATCAAACTCATGGCCGCCTATGCGGGTCACGCCGTGCGGTTCTCCGGATGGGTCTTGCTTCGCCGTGATCGACAGCAGCGGCGTCGCAAAATGGGAATCCTGTCCCCAATAGAGATTCGGATGCGCGTTGAATATCGTCAAGCCGCTCATCAGCATCAGGAAGAAACTGATGGCATTGACCCAATGCATGATACGAACCGGTAGTCGATGCCGATAGAATAGTCGGGGGCGCAGTGCCAGAGCTTCGTCTTGCATGAGGTCTCTCCCGAGAATTGGAGAATTGGGTAGCACGATTCCGATCTCATTATCGCGCATTGTCGAGGGGCTCACCGAAGATAACCAGGCACATCCCGGACACCGGCCGGGATGTGCCTGCCGCCTGGCTTGCTGTCATCACGGTTTGATGTGCATCAATGCCTGTTCCGGAACAAATGGGTACAACAAAACAGGGCGCTGGCGGCATGTTCCGCCGCGCGGGGTGGCAGCGGCCGAACCGATCGGAATGGCGCATATGGGCGATGGCAACGAAGAGCAGGAACGAGATAAGAAAATCCCGTCCGAGCGCCGCGTATCACGGCGCCAGCGTTCGCCGGTGCGCATCTTTTTGATCCTGAGCGCTTCGGTACTCCTTTCGGGCATAGTGGCGCAGCAGACGCTGCGGCTGTTTGCATTGCCGACGGAAGAGGCGATCGTGTTGAACCTGGCACTTCAGATATTCCTGTTGCTGCCGATTTTCCATTTGTTCTTCTTCCGGATTTTGGTCCACTACATTGTGGAATTCGGACGGAGCACTGCCGACCTGCAGGATAACGCCGCACGCCTGGCGGCCATCGTGGATACCGTGTTCGACGGCATCGTCGTGATCGACGAGCGCGGCATCATCCGCGATGCCAACCCGGCCACGGCAAAAATATTTGGATTTGCGGTGGCCGAAATGATTGGTCAAAAGGTCAATCTGCTGATGCCGGAACCCTATCGTAGCCAGCATGATCGCTATCTCGCCAACTATCTGCGCACCGGCGAGACGAAAATAATCGGCATTGGGAGAGAATTGATCGGACAGCGCAAGAATGGCGAGATATTTCCGATCGAGTTGGCGGTGACAGAGATGTACTTGCATGGTGAGCGAAAATTCGTCGGCACAATTCTCGACATTAGCAAGCGCAAGGAGGCCGAGGAACTGCTGCGACGAACCAATGAGGCGCTTGAGCAGCGGGTGCAGCAACGGACTTCCGAGCTCGCCAAAATGAATCTCGATTTGAGCAGCGAGATAGCGGAGCGCAAACTGATCGAGAAAAAACTCGAACTGCAGGCGAGAACCGACGACTTGACAGGCGTCTGCAACCGGCGGCAGTTCGACGTCGCACTGGAAATGGAACTGGAACGGGTGCGGCGTTACCATTCGACGCCGCTCCTGATTATGTTCGATATCGATCATTTCAAGCAGATCAACGATGTCTATGGTCACCAGCAGGGCGATGCAATACTGAAGGAACTGGCGCGCCTGGTCTCGCAGGAAATACGGGTGAACGATATATTCGCCAGATGGGGCGGCGAAGAGTTTATCCTGATCGTATTCGAGAATGATCTGGACGGCGCGCGCCTGATAGCGGAAAAGCTGAAGGCGGCCATCGAAGGCCATGCATTTCCGCGCGTCGGGCACATCACCTGCAGTTTCGGAGTGACTGCATGTGGTGCCGAGGACGATGCTTCGGCGCTGATGAGCCGGGTCGACAAGCTGATGTATCTTGCCAAGGAAAGGGGCCGAAATCGGGTCGAGGTACAGTGAAAGAAGCAATTTCAACCAAGTGACACAGACATCGCCGAGTGCAGGAACGGCATGTTCCATCCGGTTTTCGGGAGACCCTCCTGTTTCTTGCGCCGGCGG
>DHXL01000078.1:497-7441 GCA_002415335.1 Oxalobacteraceae bacterium UBA5157 | reverse complement strand
CCAACACGACCAGCACGTTGACCTTTGACTTTGGCACTGTCGACGCTTCTGGCGGCAGCTTTAACAAGATCACGGGACTTTACACCGGCGCCACCTTTACCAGCAATGGTGCCGGCGTCAAGACCATCACGATCGATTCCACTAACAATTCGCTTTCCGGCATCCGTGATGCGATTAATAGCGCAAACATCGGCGTTACTGCCTCGATTGTCAACGATGGCAGCGTTTCGCCTTACCGTCTCGAGCTCACAAACAATGCGACTGGCCAGACCAATAGCATGAAGATCTCAGTGAGCGGTGACGCGACCCTCTCGACCTTGCTCAGTCAAGATCCCGCCAGCAATACCGGCCAGGCACTTTCTGAAACAATAAGTGCGCAAAATGCAAAATTTACTGTGGACGGCATTGCAATCTCGAAAACCACAAATACCGCAACTGACGTGCTCAAAGGCGTCACGCTCAATCTCCTGACGGACAGCGGATCCACGAATATCGTGGTGGCCCAAAACACCAGTAGCGTCATCAATGGCGTCACTGCATTCGTCAACGCTTATAATAATATTAGCAGGACGCTGAGTGACGCGATGGCCTACAACCCCACCACCAAAGCGGCCGCGATATTCACCGGTGACGCCACTGTCCGATCGATCCAGACGCAGATGCGCAGCGTGTTGTCCGCGCCGGTCGCGGGTGGCGCCAGCGCTTTCACAGTATTGTCTCAAGTCGGCGTGACATTCCAGAAGGATGGCACGCTGGCGGTCGATAATACGAAGCTGCAGACTGCGATAACGAACAATTTCAGCGGCATTGCCGGACTGTTTGCCACTGTAGGCAAGGCCACAGATAGCCTTGCTACCTATTCCAGCGCCACAGCCAAGACGATCCCGGGCGCTTACGCTGTCAACGTCACCCAACTCGCGGGGCAAGCCAGCACAACTGGCTCGGCCGTCGTTGCAGCGGGGCCGACGCAGGGCTTCGAGATTGGTGCGGCGGCAGCTGGCCTGACCATCACCGCCGGCATAAACGATGCGCTCAGTCTTACCGTCGACGGCGTCAGTGGCTCGGTTGTGCTGACGCCCGGCACCTATGCCACCGCCGCAGCCTTGGCCACCGAAGTCCAGACCAGGATCAATGCCGCCTTGGTGCCGCAGGTGACGGTCTCGCAGGCGGCAGGCGTCATCACCATCACCTCCAATGGCGTCGGCCCTTCATCCGCAGTCAACGTCACTGCCGGCAACGGCAAGACCAATCTGCTGGGCGCCAGCCCGGCTATCACCAACGGCTCGCAGACGTCGATCACGGCCGGCGTCAACGATACCTTGCAGGTGCTGTTGGATGGCGTCACTTCGACAGTGACCCTGTCGGCGGGGCGCTACAGCTATGCAACTCTGGCGACCGAAGTGCAATCCAAAATCAACGGCATTTCCGCCTTCAGCAGCGCCGGCTCGGCGGTATCGGTCACGCAGGCAGCGGGCGTCATGAAGATCACGTCCAACCGCTTCGGTTCTGGCGGCAGCGCCAGCGTCACCAGTGGCAACGGGCTTACCAACCTGCTCGGTGCCGCACCCATCCTGACGATCGGTGTGGATATCTCAGGCACCATCAACGGCGTCGCCGGAACCGGTTCCGGCCAGGCGCTGACTGGCGCCACGGGCGACCCATCTGAAGGACTTAGTCTCCAGATCACCGGCGGCAGTATCGGTGCCCGCGGCACGGTAAATTACTCGCAAGGGTATGCCAATCAGTTTGACCAACTAATTACTAGACTTCTCGATACCACCAATGGAACGATCTCAGCGAGCACCAATGGCATCAATGCCTCAATAAAGGATCTCACCGCACAGTCGGCGCGCATCAATGCCCAACTAACGGTCACGGAGGCGCGTTACCGCGCCCAGTTCACCGCGCTCGATATCATTATCGCCAGCATGAAAACAACCAGTGATTTTCTGACGCAGCAACTAGCCAGCCTTACCAAGACCACCGCGTAAAGGGAGAACATAAATGTTTGGATCAAGACAGAGTGGCGCAACTGCCTACACCAAGGTTGGAGTCGAGACCGGCGTCCTAAGCGCCAGCCCGCATCGCCTGATCACCATGCTATTTGACGGTGCGCTGGCAGCAGTGGCATCGGCCAGTCAAAACATGAAAGCAGGCCGCATTCAAGACAAGGGTCTGGCGATTTCCCAGGCCATCATGATCATTAACGACGGCTTGCGCGCCAGCCTGGATAAAAAAGCCGGCGGCGAAATCGCGCAAAACCTCGATGCTTTGTACGAGTACCTGAGCAGACGCCTGTTCGAAGCGAATTTACAGAACCGTCCGGAAATCCTGGATGAAGTGACTCGCCTGCTAAAGGAATTGAAAGGCGCATGGGATGCCATCGACGCACATCCCGTCGCCGTCGCGGCGCCGCAGCCAAAAATGTCCGCCTACGACCCGCTGGCGCCCCGTGTCTCCAATTTGATAAAGGCCTGATGCGATGAATAATCAGGAAATCATTTCGCTCTACGAAACCGTCGCCGTCATCACCAACCAAATGCTGGCGGCCGCCCGCATTGGCGACTGGGAACAACTGGTCGTGCTGGAATCGCGTTGCACGAGCCATGTGGAAACCATCAAGAACGGTGAGTCGCCCGTTCCGCTCAGCGGCGCCGTGCGCGAACGAAAGGTGAAGATCATCCAGACGATCCTGGCACACGACCGCGAGATCCGTACCATTACCGAACCCTGGATGGCGCAATTATCGGCCAGCATGAACAGCAACAACACCGAACGCAAATTATCCAGGGCCTACGGCGCGAACCAGTCAGGATAAACAGATGGTTGCGCCGGCCGACATCACTGGCACCCGGCCATTGGCCCACATCGAGGCCCCCACGCCCGCCAAATCGGTGGTCGATGCAAGACAAGAGATTTTCAGCCGGCTCAACCAGATCGAGCTCGGCAAGCAGTTGCAGGCCGTCATACTCTCACGCGCCGCCGACGGCACCTTCCTGGTGAAGGTGGCCGACACGGTTGCGCGCATGAACCTGCCGGCCGGTGCGCGCGCCGGCGACGCACTCGAAATGACGTTCCTGAGCCGGGAACCCCGGCCCACGTTTCTCCTGGGTTCTCAGACGCATGGAACAACGGTGACGCTGGATGCGGTCGAACCACTGACCGAGAACGTGCTCCAGACTTCGCAGGGGTCAGCGCTATCGGCCGGTGCGGCAGGAAAAGCCGCGGCGCTTGCAGCATCGGTAGCCATCGGCGAGTCACAGCAAGGAGAACCGGCCCTGGCCAGCGGCGCCACCGCCACGCTCAGCAATACAGGAAGATTGATCGATGGTCTGTTGCAAGCGGCCCAGCAGGATGGTACCTCTGCCGCCATTGTCGGCCGGACGCCGCTGCTGGCGTCGGGCGCCGCGGCGCCCGCGCAGATTGCCGACGCATTGCATGAAGCACTGTCCTCTAGCGGTGTGTTCTATGAAGCGCATCTTGCGCAATGGGCCAATCATGAGCGCCCGCTTGCCGATCTGATGCGCGAGCCGCAAGCGGGCCACGCTACCGCGCCCGGCGCGAAGGCGTATGCCGGAACCGACGCAAGCGCCTTGCTCGATCTGCTGCGAACGTCGCCGGCACTGGGCGGCAGCGCACTGCCAACCGATTTGGCGCGCATCATCAATCTGCAATTGAACGCACTGGAACAGCAACGCGTCGCATGGCAGGGCGAACTCTGGCCCGGGCAGCACATGAATTGGGAGGTCCGTCGGGAGCAATCAGAGCAGGGCCGCGCGGACCATGGCGACGACGGCGATCCGCCTTCATCGTGGCAAAGCGTGGTGCGATTCGAGCTTCCCACGCTGGGTGTGGTGGCGGCGACGATCCATGTGAACGGTGAACGCGTGCAGGTTCAGGTCCGAACCGCGACGGCCATAGCCGCCGCGTCGCTACGCGCCCATGGCGGCGAGTTGGCCGCTGCGCTCAATGCCGCCGGATCGCAGCTGGATTCATTGACGGTAAAACAAGATGAAAAAATCTAGCGCGCCGCAAAATGCCGTGGCGATCGCCTATCAAACCGGTGACCTTGCCCCGAAAGTGGTGGCCAAGGGGAGCGGCCTGATCGCGGCAGAGATTATTGCGCGCGCCAAGGAACACGGTGTTTTCGTGCACGAATCAAAAGAGCTGGTGGCGCTTCTGATGCAAGTCGAACTGGACCGGAACATCCCCCCTGCCCTGTATCGTACCGTGGCCGAGTTGCTGGCCTGGCTGTACCACATCGAGGCCGCAACAAAGACCGAACAACGAGGCGGCGACAAGGTATGATAGATGCCAATCAAAATGTCGTTTGCCCACCTTACTTTATCGCGCCTGCCGACCTGCACAGATGACCTTTCAAGCCAACTTTGGAATCGAGGATTTAGGGCCTTACCAGGTGCATTCGCGCCGCGAAATCATCAGCTTGTTGCGCAACATCGGCGAGCACAACCAACTCGTTCGCATGGTTATCAAAGGCGGCACCGAATCGGTCGTCACGTCGATCCTGCAAGTCGATGAAGCCAGCAATGCCGTCATCATCGATTGTGCACCCAGCCAGTTGCAGAACCAACGCATCCTGGAGAGCGACAACCTCTCGTTCGAGACCTTGCTCGAGCACATCCGCATCCTGTTCTTCGCGCCGCACGTCAACACCTGCGTGTACCAGAACTTGCCGGCCTTTAGTTTCGCGGTACCGACAAGCCTGATTCGCCTGCAGCGCCGAGAGTTCTATCGCGTGCTGACGCCGGCCACCAATCCGATCCGCTGCACCATCCAAATGGCGAATGAAGTCGGTGAAGGGTCGGTTACCGTCGTGGTCACGCTGCAAAACGTGAGCGGAGGCGGGATCGGGATAGTCGACGAAAGGAAACTGCTCGACAACACCATAGGACGCATCTACAGGGACTGCCGGATCGACATACCAGGCGGTGCGTCGATCGTGGCCACGCTGCAAATCAGGAATTCGCAGGACCTTACCCTGACAAATGGCAAATCAATCCGGCGCCTGGGATGTCTCTTCATGGATTTGCCGAAACCGATGATGGCCGCGGTGCAGCGCTACATTACCAAACTCGAGCGCGAACAGAACGCCAAAGCCACCGGAATGGGCTAATAAGCCGGTCAAAAAGTCGGCGCTACACCTGCATGTTCATGATGTCGTGATAGGCGGCAACCAGCTTGTTTCGCACCTGCACCGTCGCCTGAAATCCGATGTTGGCTTTTTGCATCGAAATCATCACATCCGACAGATTCACGTTATCGTCACCCGCTGCGAATCGTTGGCCCAGCTGTTCGGCTTTTTGCTGCGTGCCATTGACCTGGTCCAGCGACGCCTTTAACGCCCCCGCAAAATCCGGCTTGGCTCCGGTTTTTTCGGTCTGTAACGGATCAACTCCACCCTGCGCGCGCGCCGCGGCAGCCTTCAGTTGCTCCACCATGGCTTGAATTCTGCTTGTGTCGATCGCCCCGATACTCATGTCTGACTCCCCAAATCTGGCCGCATTATCCGCGCTGCGCGGCAGGTGCCGCGCGCAAGACTCCCCCTTTGGGGACAATGCCAAGGTATCACGCAGGCCGTACGCCCTCCCCCTGATAAGCGCGAGAAAAATTGCTCTGTTCCAACGAATGGATGGCCGACAGGACGCCGACAATTCACACTAAGGCAACAAGTCATACCCGGTCGACAATTTTGATGGCGAGGATACAAGTGCACAAAACAATATTCCTTAACGGCAATGGCGGAGGCGTATTATGGCTGTAGCGGCCGACAACGCGCTGACCCCGAATTTCCTGGGATTTGCCCAGACGCCGGGCGGGCGCAACATATTCCTGATCCTGGGGATGGCGGTAGTCGTTGCCATCATGGCCGCTGTATGGATGTGGAGCCAGCAACCGGATTATCGGGTTTTGTTCTCAAATTTTTCGGACCGTGATGGCGGCGCGATTGTCGCTTCGCTGCAGCAAATGAACATTCCTTACAAGTTCGCCGAAGGTGGCGGCGCCATCATGGTTCCGGCCAGCCAGGTATATGACGCCCGTCTCAAGCTGGCTTCCCAAGGCTTGCCGAAAGGCGGCAACGTGGGCTTCGAGCTGATGGAGAACCAGAAGCTCGGCGTGTCCCAATTTCTCGAACAGGTAAATTTCCAGCGTGCGCTCGAAGGCGAACTCGCACGGTCGATCCAATCGATCGGTGCGGTGCAATCGGCGCGCGTCCACCTGGCCTTGCCTAAACCATCCGTGTTCGTGCGCGAGCAGCAAAAGCCTACTGCATCGGTGGTGCTCAACCTCAACCCCGGGCGCAGCCTTGACGCGCAGCAAGTCAGCGCAATCGTGCACCTGGTCGCGAGCAGCGTGTCGGAACTGCCGGCCAAGAACGTCACCGTCATCGATCAGCACGGCGACCTGCTGTCCGAGGCCGATAAGGCCCTGGGTGGCAACACCCTCGACCCGGCGCAGCTGAAATACGTGATGGACTTGCAGCAAAATATCGCCAAACAGATCGAGTCGATCATCACGCCGATCGTCGGCGTCAACAACGTGCGCGCCCAGGCCACCGCCGATGTCGATTTTTCGCACAGTGAGCAAGCGGCAGAGACCTACAAGCCGAATCAGGCACCGAATGCATCGTCGGTCCGCAGCCAGCAATCGAGCGAATCGCAGAGCGCCAGTGGCAACCTCGCATCCGGCGTGCCGGGCGCCCTCTCCAACCAGCCGCCGGCCCCGGCCACGGCACCACTGACCGTTCCCGCGACAGCCGCGACCTCGGCGCCAGCGGCCCCCGGCGCCGTGTCGCCGAATTCGCACAAGGACCTCACGATCAATTATGAGGTCGACAAGACCATCCGCTACGTGCAACAACCGATGGGGGGCGTGAAGCGCCTGTCGGTCGCCGTCGTGGTCAACTACAAACGCGAGACCGACGC
>DHXL01000078.1:0-301 GCA_002415335.1 Oxalobacteraceae bacterium UBA5157 | reverse complement strand
GCTGCTGTATCTGTTCTTCGCCGTGCTGAAACCATTGTTCAACAGACTGATGGCCGGCCCCGAGCCGATCGCGGCGATCGAGGACCATGATGCGATCGTACATCTGGCGGAGAGCGAACCGATGGGACCTCAAGGCGGCTATCAAAACAATCTGCAGGCCGCCAAGGAATTGGCGCGGCATGATCCCAAGGTGGTGGCCAACGTCGTCAAGGGTTGGGTAGGAGGCAGCAATGAGTGAAGCAGGTATACACAAGGGAGCCATCCTGATGCTTGCGCTAGGCGAAGAAGAAGCCGCCGAGGT
>DHXL01000260.1:31450-34411 GCA_002415335.1 Oxalobacteraceae bacterium UBA5157 | reverse complement strand
CGCTTCTGTGTAAATAGGAAATACGCGACGACAGCAAGAAGTCCAAGATACGCACCACGTGAAAACGTCAGCCCAATCGCTATCGTCAGGATGATGGTAGCGATGCCAAGTGTCCATTTTTCCAGCACGTTCTGCGAACTAAAGAAACAGAATAGAGATAACGCAAACGCCATGTTGAACATAAGGCCAAGTTCATTCGCGTGCATGCCTAGGACTGAAAGGAAACCTCTGGCATCGATCGACGCCAAACTGGATAGTGACGCTCCAGAAGCGGCGACGACTATGATTACTGCAATCGGCAACGCAACTGCAGAACAGAAGAATGGAATCAGGTAGAGACTCGGGCGGCGGGCATATCGAATCGCAATGGAAAGCTGAAACGCGGTCGCCAGAATAAGTAGGGCCTTTAAGTAAACATCACGGAGATAACCACTCATTGAATCAAAATTGATGATTTGCAGTTCCTTGAAATAATCCGGTATCGAGGAGACATGCAATGCCCCATTGAACGCGGCGAATGTCACGGCGCCGAGATACAGCCAAAAGAATCGCGGCCATGCCGGCGGAGAGACTTTTCTGGGTTGAATCAACCATATCAAGAAGATGGCCCCGATTGAAAATAGCAAGGTCACGTTCAAGGGATTGAAGCCGGTGACACCAAACATCTCTCGCGGGATGAGATTGGTTGAACTCAGTGGTAACAGAATAATCGACGCGATCACGCCGTATCGATAGTTTCCGATGGCAATCGCCATAAAGAAAAGAGACAGCAGGGCGAGCAATGCTGGAATCTCGCCAAAGAGGTTAGCGACAATGCCTGTCAGCAAGGCAATAAGCACGGCTCCGATGAACACAAGAATGGAATGCTGTCGGCCATGGCTACCGAATCGAGCGCCGAAACATGATGTCTCTCTGGGATATAGCATGATGCGATTCCTGAGGCTGCACTTCAAGGCCGATTGGCGACGTCATTGATTTGTAGAGGGTCAAAAGACCGGCCGCAGAATGCCGTCTTCGATCGCAACCCGGTCGTTCCCGTCGCTCCACTGCGGTTGAATTGTTTGCCCGGATGTTCCCCGCAATGGCGGAGGCGGGCGCTGGAGGTCCAGGCGAGCTTCCACGTTCACTAAAGTAATCCTGTTCATTTAGCGTAACGATTTTGGAAATCCGCTACTTGCTAAATATCAAGGGAAGTTTGAAATTCATCGATAAATTCCAGTCCGCCGTTGGCGATATGCGAATGAGGAACTGGTTTGTCAAACCGCAAGCCATACTGCTGCAGCCAATGATATTTTCTGTCAATGAGAATCCGTCTTCGCAAGCCACCGTTTCGAAATTTGCTTCACGCACATGGCCGCTTCTCAGGCCGCAGGGCTGGCGCGCGACTGGAATTTAATCGAGCAAGAGGCGATATAGGGTTGTCAAGAAGGAAGTCATGGTCCTTACTGTCAAATATTGGTGCCCCTTCAAATGACTAAATTAAAAATTGGACTACTGGTAGACAATAGATTCGCCAGAAGACATGTTTACGAACTGGCTGACTGGGCGCGGCAGCAGACGGACTTGGAAATTTCTTACCTCGTCATTCATCCGCCAGTGTCGCGCTCAAGACTAGGAAGAATAGTTAACTCGATAAGAAGGAACGGGTTTTATCAATTTGCATCGACATGTTTATTTCGAGTGATCAGTTTTTCGGAGGAGATGTTTCTCAGGATTGAGAAGTTGCATGCGGGCTATTTCGATGTTTTTGATGTCAGTGAAAAGGTCTCCGGCGAACTGATCATAGAGCCGATCATTTCGAAGCGCGACTTGTCGTATGAATTTTCATCGACAGATGTCGATCGGGTACGGTGTCTTGGGCTGGATCTGCTCATACAATGCGGCTCGAGCGCGATGCGCGGTGACATTCTGTGTGCCAGTCGCCTTGGCGTCATCTCTTTGGGTGACGGCTTTGATACGGGTTGTTCGGCTGGGTTTTGGGAATGCTATTACAGGTATCCAAGGACCGGGTTCATGATTCGAAAACTGACCGACGACGGCGATGCGGAACAGATACTGCTCAGCGGATTCTTTTCTACAAGGTACTTCTTCGCGCTAAACCAGGCAAATCTGTTCAAGAAGATAGACCCTCATCTGAAGAGCCTGCTTCTGCAAATTTCCCTTACCGGCGAACTTCCAAAATTGCACGTATCGCAGCGCTCACCCGGGGAAACTCTTCCATCGCCTAAGCTGCATCATGGTATTTTTTATCTATTCAAGATTACTTACCGATTGGCGAAAAAGGCATTTTTCAAGATTATGCGGTTTGAAAGAAGATGGGGAATATCTTTTGTCGGATCGCATTGGAAGGAAGATATCTTTCAAAAAGGGACTGTTGCCGAATTTCCAAGCGGACGCTTTTGGGCCGACCCCTTCTTGTATGTCAATAACTGGAAAACGTACTGTTTCGTTGAAGACTATGTTTACAAGACAAACCGTGGCCACATCTCGGCATTGGAAATCACCGATGGTTCCGTGGTGGAACTCGGTGATTGTATAAAAGAACCGTTTCATCTGTCGTTTCCATTTCTCTTTAACTACGAAGGAAACTTGTACATGTGCCCTGAGTGTTCTGAGTCGAAGCAAATCAGGGTATATCGGTGCAAGAACTTTCCGTTATCGTGGGAATTGTGTTCCGTTATCATGGACGGCGTGTCGGCCGCCGACACCGTGTTGTTTGAACACGGCGGAAGATGGTGGATGTTGACAAGCATCGACAAGTCCGGGATGAACGACTATTGTTCCGAGCTATATCTTTTCCATGCCGAATCGCCGTTGAGCGCCGATTGGAAGGCGCATCCGCAGAATCCGATTCGTATCGATTCCGAAGGAGGAAGGAATGCCGGTTTGATCCTGGAAGACGGGAAGATACTTAGAATGGCTCAGCGCCATGGCTTCGATCAGTATGGAGAGGGCCTATTG
>DHXL01000260.1:31103-31384 GCA_002415335.1 Oxalobacteraceae bacterium UBA5157 | reverse complement strand
CAGTATGGAGAGGGCCTATTGATGTATGAGATTACCGAGCTTTCCGAGACGACTTATACGGAACAGCTGATCTCAGCATTTGGCCCTTCTTTCAGGAAAGGAGTGCTTGGAACGCATCACCTCTCAACGACCGGGACAGTCACCGTTTTTGATCATGTTTCGCGATCGTTCGTCCCGTGAAATAGAGAACAACAGAATTGTGCAGAATTCCTGTCAACGCCGCAACAGTTCTCATCTTTTTGCATGCAGGAAGGACGAAAACTATTCCGTTCCAGTCTTGT